>JANWYS010000030.1 GCA_025054875.1 Cytophagaceae bacterium
ATGTGATGAAATGTTTTTTTCTTTTGGGCGCGCCCCTGCGGGGCCGGGCTGTCCGCCACTCCGCTGTCGCTCCGGTACTCCGCTAAAGCTCCGCACTGGCCTTGCAGGCCATGGCTCCCATCCCTCGCGCAGGTTCCGGTGAAAAAGAGTTTGTAATGAATACGATGAACATAGCTTCACAAGCTCCAATAACGCATAGAGTCTATTTTTCTGCGAAATATTCCTTTCACATCTATAAATATTGCATCGTCCTTACATAGAGATTGGAAGTATGAGGCATCAAGTTGTGTGTATTCTTTGTGAATTACAGCTAATATTATCACATCGTAATCATTGCGAATGTTTTTCTCGGATAGTATTGAGTATCCATACTCATGTTCAAAATCCTCAGAGGAAGCACGAGGGTCAGTTACATCAAAGGATATTCCGAATGAACGAAGTTCATTTAATATGTCAACAACTTTTGAGTTTCGTATGTCGTCAACATTTTCTTTGAAAGTAGCGCCCATGATAAGCACTTTTGAATCTTTGATGTTTTTACCTTGTTCGATGAGGAGCTTTACAGTTTTTTGGGCTATGTAAGCTCCCATATTATCGTTTATGTATCGGCCGCTAAGAATTACTCCGGGGTTGTGTCCAAGTTTTTTAGCTTTGTAGGTAAGATAGTAAGGGTCTACCCCAATGCAATGTCCGCCTACCAGGCCAGGATAAAATTTTAAAAAATTCCATTTTGTACCAGCGGCTTCCAGCACATCATAAGTGTTTATACCCAACTTGTCGCAGATGATAGATAGTTCGTTCATTAAAGCGATGTTGAGGTCGCGCTGCGTATTTTCGATGATTTTGGCAGCCTCTGCTACTTTTATGGAAGTGGCTTTGTATATCCCGGCCTCTACCACTAGTTTGTAAACTTCTGCAATGGTATTTACAGATTCGTCGTCGCAGCCGGAGACAACCTTTATAATTTTAGATAGGGTATGTTCTTTATCGCCAGGGTTTATACGTTCGGGAGAATAACCGACTTTGAAGTCGGTTTTGACCTTCAGTCCTGAAACATTTTCTAAAATGGGTATGCAATCTTCTTCTGTACAACCCGGATATACGGTTGATTCAAATACAACGTAATCTCCTTTTTTCAATGCTTTTCCGACTGAAGTTGAAGCAGCTTTCAGTGGTTTTAAATCGGGAAGGTTGTATATGTCTATGGGAGTAGGCACTGCAACAATAAAGAAAGAGGCTTTTTTTAATTCATCTATTGAAGAGGTAAAACTTATGTCGCAATTTTCAAATTCGCTGCTATCGAGTTCTCCACTGGGGTCTATCTTGTTACGCATCATTTCAAGCCTTTGCTCATTTATGTCAAATCCGATCACTTTAATTTTTTTTGAAAATGCCAGTGCTATAGGAAGGCCTACGTAACCAAGCCCTATCAGAGCTAATGAGGTTTCTTTGTTTTTAAGTTTATTAATAATACTAGTGTTCATCAAAACAAATTAAATTGATCTAAAGTGAAAATATATTATCCGATTGTGCAATATTACTTATATAGGCTAAGTTTTAAAAACTGTGCAGACATTATTGATAGTGTTGCCAAGATGTAATTTTGCCTGGCATCATATGGTAAGTTGATGATGAATATGCATGAGGAATTCTGTTGAATTTTGGCATAGTAGCACGAATGGCTAAGTCAGGGGCGAACGGGAGAATCTTTTTCTTTTGCAAAGTGACGATATACCATAAGGTCCATAAAGGCGGGAAAAAATTTGTTCAGGCATACGGTTAACTTCCCTTGGTTAGTAAGCACGATTTCGCGTTTTCTTTTTTTTACGGCTTTGTAAATATGCCGGGCTACTTCTTCAGCAGGCATAATTTTTCCTTCATCCAAGGGCGATTCGCCTTGCGGAGTTCCGTCTTTAGCTAACGCATGGTTACGAATATTAGAGGCAGTGAAACCCGGGCATGCCAATAGCACGTGTACATTTTTTTTTAATAGCTCTATTCGCAGCGATTCTAAAAAACCATGCATGGCAAATTTAGAGGCACAATATCCTGTACGCGCAGGTAGTCCTTTTTTTCCGGCAATGGAAGATATGCCCACTATGCTTCCCTGTGTTTGCAAAATATGAGGCAAAGCATATTTGGTTGCATATACAGTACCATAGAAGTTGATATCCATTACTTTTTTTATCACAGATAAGTCCACCTCTTCAAACATAGCCCGCATGCTTATGCCGGCATTGTTGATGAGTACGTCAATTTTTTTGAACGTATTTATCGTTTCATTGATAAGTTTTTGAGCATCGCTCTCTATACTTATGTCGGAGACTACGTAGTGTGCAGATATATTTTTTTGTTTGAGATATCGCGTGGTTTCAATCAATGTACTCTCATTGCGTCCAGATATTACAATGTTTGCTCCGTGTGCTCCGAATATTTCAGCACACGCTTTGCCTATGCCTGACGATCCGCCCGTGATGATTATGGTTTTGTTTTTCATAAAATTTAAAAAAAGCCTTACAAAGTAAATTTGCAAGGCTAAAGGAATCACATGAACAAAACAAACAAACTATAGGGATTTTAATTTTATCTTTTTAATGAGTTCCTGCATTGTAGCATTGAATTTGCGATCTGTATCCATTAAGTCGTTTATAGATTGCAAGGCATGAATTACAGTGCTATGGTCTCTGTTGCCAAAATGGCTACCGATAGATTTCAGAGACATATTCGTATATTCTTTAGCAAAGTACATAGCTACCTGACGCGCTACCACGATTTCTCTTTTTCTTGTTTTGTCTTTCATTTGTTCGATGGTGACGTTGAAATGTTCGGCAACAAATTTCTGTATATAGTCTATACCTACTTCAGCTTCGATGTTTTGTACAATGCTTTGTATGGCTTGCTTGGCTAATTCCAGGTCTATAGGTTTTTGGTTCAGCGAGGCATGAGCAACCATAGAGATGATAACACCTTCCAGTTCGCGCACATTGGTATCTATGCTGTAAGCAAGGTACTCAAGTACATCTTTAGGTATTTCTATGCCTTCGGCCATTGCCTTATTGTTTATTATGGCCATTCGTGTTTCGAAATCGGGTACTTGTAGGTCGGCGGTAAGCCCCCATTTGAAGCGAGAAAGCAATCTTTCCTGAAAACCGGTGAGGTCTTTAGGAGCTTTATCGCTGGTCATTATGATTTGTTTGCCGGCTTGGTGCAGGTCATTGAATATATGGAAAAATATTTCTTGTGTTTTTTCTTTTCCCGAAAAAAATTGAACGTCATCAAATATCAATATGTCGGTTTTCATAAAGTAAGAAGAAAACTCACGTATCATATTGTTTTTGATGGCCTCCATAAATTGATTGGCGAACCTTTCGGATGATATGTAGAGCACTACTTTTGAAGGTGAGTGCTTTTTTATATGATTTCCTATGGCTTGTACCAAATGGGTTTTTCCGAGTCCTACCTTTCCATAAATCATTAAGGGGTTAAAAGCGGTAGACCCTGGCTTGTTAGCTACAGCCCATCCTGCAGAGCGCGCTAAGCGGTTGCAATCGCCCTCTACAAAGGATTCAAAAGTGTAATTGGGATTTAAGGCAGATTCTAAATCCAATAAATCTTTTGAGTTATTACCTGCATAGGTATGGTAAGTTTCCCCTGTGTTGTTTTTATGTTGTTGCGGCATGTGAGATTTACTCGATGGGTACAAGTTAGGTGTTCTTGCGTTATTATCAGAAGGCTTTAATGGGTTCGATATACTGTATTCTAATCGTCCGTTAGGTCCTAGTTCGGAATGTATGACATGTTTCAACACATGAACGTAATGTTCCTCAAGCCACTCATAAAAAAACATACTTGGCACTTGTATAGTTAAAACATTGTCCTTCAAAGAAACAGGCACAATAGGTTCAAACCATGTTTTAAAACTTTGCTCTCCCACCATTTCCCTTATTTGACTGATGCAGTTGTTCCATATTGTTTTGCTGTCCTTAATTTCAATCATAATTATAAAAAAGTTGTTAAGATTTTCCTTTACATCCCTCATTTCATGCGAGGGGTAGCAAATTTGAGAAAAAAAAATAACAAAAAAATGTACTGCAGGTATTGATTTTTAATTTCTTTGTTTTGTTGTGTTTTTAACAAATTTCTCTCTTAAAAGTTCTTAGCAAAATACATACGTTTCTTAGGAATGTTATAATGAATTTTACTAATTACATGTTTAAACATTAAATTTTTTTTCACATTTTGAGCTTGAAAAAAAATCTTATCGTTATGCTTGCGTTGGGTTAAAAAATATTTATTTAAAATAAAAATAAGTTTGGTATCCCCAAAAGTGTGTAAAGTGAGTTTTTTTTGAAAAGATTAATTAGATTGGAAACTAAAAAAAGCTTATGCAACAACTACACATTACACGAGAGCAAGTTTTTAAAATTTTAGAAAGACTATTCGATTCAAACCGGAATAGGTTTAGATGAGATGTTAAAACTGAGTTTAGAATCCATGATGCGAGCAGAACGAGAAATGCATAATCCCAGAATTGTCATTATCCAAATTTTCTAATGGCCGTCAATAGAAAATTTAGATTACAAAGTGCTAATGCTAATAATGAAAGATTTTAATTGAGTTTTAAGGTCTCAATGAAGCACGGTTTATAGTAAGAAAATCTTACTGCTCTTTCTTTGATACTTTTCAAAGCATGATTTGTGAGTTGCCTTCCTAACACCTTTATTGACATTGGACTCCGTTTGGAAACTTCATTTGAAGTATACCAAACAATGCTTTAGAATGACAATTTTTGCATAAATAAAGAAGAACTATGTTTGTAAAAAAAAACAACTACAAACTTTATACATAACTTTTTAGGATACTACCATGAATTAATCTAAATTTTGTAAATTTACTGTACTGTGAGTTTTAGAATAGAAAAAGTAATGGCATCGTTATCGAAGAGTGTATTATTGGGTTTCACATTTTTGGGCATTAACACTATTGTATTTCATGCTTGCACAGATTCTAATACGGATAGTAAGGTATCTGCCCCTATTGAATTCGTAAACAAAGACACTGTATCGAATATAGACTCTTCATCCTCTCCCATAAAGAACGAACCTTTGCCTGTGAGCCTCTCCATAGGTGCTGAAGAAAAACTGATATTATCACTACCCTACAAAATTAAACCAGGCCATTCCTACAATCAAGTAAAAGAAATTTTTCCACTTGTAAAAGGCATTCGCCCTGAAGAAGCAAAAGATGAACTGGCAAATTCGGGATATACAGAATCTATAACTAAAACCACTTTTGCCGGAAGGAATATTTCACTTGAGTTCAATTTTAAAAATGACAGTCTATATAGCATGTACCTTCAAGTGGTGGAAACAAACCCATCGAAAGCCGAGCTTTTTTTTAACGACATTAAAAACTACTATACTAATCTTTGGGGAGAACCCTCTCATGATGCCATTGAAGAAGAAAACCATTATTTGCAATCATACATATGGCCAGAAAAAAATGTAAACAATGTTTATCCCTTTGTCACCTTTGGGCAAAACAGGGGCATTATCATTTGGGGCTTAAAAAATGGTAACCCGCTCTAGTATGTAACATACGTTTGTTCTATCCTTTGGAAGGTTCTTTAGATGGGTAATTGAAGAGTATAGATGTAACGATGGGTATGAAGAATATGCCTAGCGTTATCAAAGAAACCATAAGGTCTGCAGTATGTCCATTTAAAAACTCACAAAAACCGCTGTCGGGATAACAATTACATTTTTCACAATCTGACAAACAAGCATCCGTTCCTTTTTTGTAAAAAAAGTCACACGCAAAAGATACTACCAATTTTAAGCCTAATACACCGATAACCAAAAAAGCTGATGATTCCAAAAAAGGGAAGCGCTGCATGAGGTTGACAAAAGTTTGTGCGACAAAGCGCATGGCGAGAATACCTATAAAAACTCCAATGTACACTAAATTCATTTTATAATCATCCGGATAACCATTTACCAAAGCAACAGCCGCAAATACGTTGTCAATAGAAAAAGCCAGGTCCATTAATTCTACCATTGCTACCGTAGCCCAAAACGGCCCTAACAAACCTAAGGTATATTTGTATATTTTGTTTTCTGACTTATTGAGTGTATCATCCTCTATGGTTTCGGTTTTCTTTGAACGAAAATAACTAAATGTCAGATACATCAGATACAATCCTCCGAGGCCTTTCAAAAAAGCAAAGTTTATTAAAAAAGAGGCAAACAACAGGCAAAGTCCTCTAAACAAATACGCTCCGATTATACCGTATTTTAAAGCTTTTTTACGTTGCCTTTCAGGCAAGTCCATTACCATGGTAGCTAAGACAGCCGCATTGTCCACAGATAGTAAACTTTCTATCAAAATCAAATTAAATATTACAAGCAGAGCAGATTTTAAATCAGGCCCTAATAAAGATTGGAGTAATTCAGTCATTCCCTTTTGTAAAAATCAATACAATATTTAGCCACCAAATTAGGTATTTTTTCTGTATATTATCAAAAGAATCCTAGACTTATTTTGTTCGTCATTAAACTTAATAAGAATTTATGTATTAAAAATTACAAATGTTATTACGTATTATTTCCTCAAATTGTTGCATTATCTCTCACCATTCATCCTAAAAAAATAGATCAATCGGTTATTTGTAGTATTGAAGTAAAAAAACAATTCACTACAACTTTTCCGCTAAAGCGGAATATGAGTTTTACATGCTGATGTTGGTATTTGCTCATTTTAAAAATTCAACAAGTTTATACATCCTGGAGCTTTTTGAATAGTACCCCATTAACACCACATTTTGGTCAGCTACTAAACTAAACAAATCGGGTTGTGTTTTCTTTAATACTTTTTCCTGATAGTCGCTCAATCGCTCACGCATGCTTACTCCAATGCGTCCTTCTCTGTGCGAGAGATCATAACTGCTGAGTAAAGATTGGAAGTATGTGGCACTTACGCTCTTGTAGTTGCTTGTGTTGTAGGGAGAGTAATATCCGGGAAATCCCGGGTAAAAAAATGGATCGTAGTAAAAAGGCGAAGCAAACCCCATACCCATGTATGGGGCACCAAACCCTATTCCAAAACTCACAGCTGGTGAATATGGATAGAAATTGCTGCTTGGTGCGCGGTAATATATTTCTTCATATGCTCCTACTTCCATCACATACGATGTATCACCTACGGCATTTACGGCTATGGCCAGCTTGCCCGACATCAGTTTTTTGAAATATTGACTGGTTTTTTTTATCACCCGCTCATTGTCGTCGTTGCTGTTTTGAATTACAAAACCATTCATAATGTCAATGTTTCCTTCTTTATATATGTTGTATTTTTTTAAAAGTCTCATAGAGTCGGCATCTATAATGCTTATGTTCAATTGCTCTTCATTTAATGTGGCTCGGAATATCAGATTTGAGAAAAAAAATGAATTGCCTTGTTTCACCGTGAGTTCTTTATTATCAAGAGAGAAATTTACTTTTCTGTAAGTGCTGGTTTTTTGCTCTAAATTCAACATTATTATATGCGTTATGGCAGGTTCGTCAAATGTCAGAATCAGGCTTTGGCCTATCAGGTAAATTTTTTTGTTGAAATAGGTAGATTTCACGTTGTTTTCGATGTCGTATTTAACTTGCTCAATGGATAATGGCTCATTGCTTCTTCCCACGAGAGAGAGAGAACCACTAGACAGCTTGGCATACAATGCAGGATACGCAATGTCAAATTCAATATTTTCCAAAACTTTATTTTCTCTGCATACCGACACCCGAATGGTATTTTTGTACTCAGGACACGAGAGCACATAAAAATAATTTTCTGATTCTATGAATTTCAAAACCTTGAAATTTTTTTCCATCGTAAAAACATTGTGCATGCTGTGTTGGCCTGTTTTTATGTGTAATTTCAGGCATGACAAAGAACCCGACGAGTAATTGTATGTGTATATTGACAGTATATCTGAAGAGAGCAATGCGCCAGCTATAACGCTTTTTTTGTTGCTGAGAGATGTGGCGATTCTGTAATTTCCGGCAATAGTGTAAGAGGGAGATACAATTAAAACTTCGTATGATTTTCTTTGGCTGAAAATATAAGCTTTGGTTCCATCATTGCTTTTGGCGGTATGAACGCTCGTAGCTCTATTAAGCAACATAGGTGCATCCAACACCAAACGCTGCCCGTAGCATGTGAGTATTGTGAATACGAATATGGTGTTGAAGATCCATTTCATAATTCATACAACGATAACACTGAGCTCAGAATTTTTGTTCGAAATTTTGTTTTGAGTTAAAGCATTTCATATTGCAGTTGTACAAGGCCATTTTCAAAAACTTGAGTAATGACAACATCCATGCGGTGCATGTTGAAAGATGGCCTGAACAGAGGCACTCCATTCCCCAGTATTATGGGATTTACAGACAATATGATCTCATCTACCAAATTAGCTTCCAAATACAGATTGGCAGTTTCTCCACCACCTACCAGCCATATGTCTTTGCCTTTTTGTGCTTTAAGATAATATACGAAAGCTTCCGGGTCTTTATGGATGTATTCTACATGGTCATTGGCTTGTTTTTCGGTGCGAGTTAGCACATAGTTTTTTTTATCTGTGTACGGAAAGCTTATGTTATTCTTTACAATGAATTCATATGTTTTGCGGCCCATTATAGTTGTGTCTACCGATTCGTAAAAATCATCATATCCATATCCCTCGGGGTTCAGTATCCAGTCGGTATGGTTGTTTTCATCTGCAATATATCCGTCGAGGCTTGTAGATATATTTAATATTAACTTTCTCATGAGATAATCAGGCTTTTTGTAAACTGTTTACCAAGTCAATGTATTTTTTCATTGCTTCCTCCTTGCTTGTTCCCTTCAACTCGTTCCATGCATTAAACTTTGCAATACCTTTGAAGTCAAATATATTGGTCGGCTTCTCAATATTTATATCTCCTTCTGTAGCTTGCTTATATAGGCCATAGAGAGCAAGTAATATTTCATTAGGTTGCTCAGCAAGTTGCCTTGAGGTTGCCACGGCTTGTTCAAATTGTTCTCTCAATTCCATATTCTTTGATGTTTTTATAAGTTCCTAAATTTAGAATAATATTTTCTAATTTTCGGAATGAATACCGCTGAATCTCTGAATCCGTTCAAAACAAATAGCCGCATTGTAATTACTTGTGCCAATCGCAACAGTACGTATGTTAGTATGGAGCTGAAAAAATTAGGTTTCCCCGTTTTAGGCACATCTCACATGAGTGTGGAAACAGAGGGTAGTATGGCAGATTGTATGATTCTTAATCTGCATTTGTTTACTGCACATAGAGTACTTTATTTGTTGGATAGCTTTGTAGCAAAAAATCCCGATCAACTTTACGAGGGCATATATAAAATAAAATGGGAGCATTACTTGCGTGAGGATGGTTATTTCAGCATATCTTCCTACAGCGACAACGAGCATGTAGTGGATACCCGATATACAAACCTGCGCTGCAAAGATGCCATAGCCGACCGTATGGTTTCTGTATTTGGCAAAAGGCCTGATTCAGGTCCTATGAAAAACCGTGCAGTTATATTTGTACATTGGAAAAATAAAGATGTACGAGTTTATTTTGATACCTCAGGCGACACCATTTCAAAACATGGCTACAGAAAGGTCCCCTGGAAAGCTCCGCTTCAGGAGTCTTTGGCAGCAGCTATCATAATGGCTACCTCCTGGGATATGAAAACACATTTCATAAACCCCATGTGTGGAAGCGGCACTCTTGCCATAGAAGCAGCTCTCATGGCGCAGCACAGGGCTCCCGGACTTTTAAGAAGTAATTTTGGCTTCATGCACATAAAAGGCTTTGATATAACACTCTGGAATAAATGCCGAAAAGAAGCCGCTCAAAAAAAAATTAAAACAGAAGGTTATCGCATCATAGCTACCGACATAGATGACCGCGCAATAAAAGCTGCAAAAGAAAATGCAAAAACTGCCGGAGTAAACCATTACATCGAATTTGTTAAATGTCCTTTTGAAGAAACAGAAATACCTCAAGGCAACGGAATCGTTTTGTTAAATCCGGAATATGGGCTACGTATGGGTGAAGAGAAACATCTGAAAGCTACTTATAAAGCCATAGGTGATTTCTTTAAAAAGAAATGTCGGGGATACACAGGCTATGTCTTTACCGGAAACCTACAATTAGCTAAAAACATAGGATTGCGCACTTCCAAAAAAATTGAATTTTACAATGCTAAAATTGATAGCCGGCTTCTTGAATACCAACTTTACTGAGATAACACAATTACTTGCATCGCTACAATAAAGCCATTATAAACTTTCAACGCCTCCTAAAAAATTCACAAATACAAGCACTTATCACAGTAAAAAATAAAAACTATTTTGCTTATACATTTATCTATTGATACTTTTGAGAAATGCGGTTTTAAGGAAGACTCCGGATGAATAAACCCGAACGCATACTTTCTGTTGATTTTCTGAGAGGTTTCACGGTAGCCGGAATGATACTAGTAAATAATCCGGGCTCATGGAGTCATATATACCCTCCCTTACGTCATGCAACATGGAACGGTTGCACTCCCACGGATCTGGTTTTTCCTTTTTTCCTTTTCATTGTAGGAGTATCCCTTTCTTACTCATTGCTTGCGGCTAAAAACGACACTTCTAAAAGGAAAAAAGTTTACTTCAAAATAATAAAACGTTCCTTCATATTATTCTTTCTCGGATTATTGTTGAATGGTTTTCCTTACTACAACCTCTCCGAAATACGCATACCTAGTGTGTTAGGACGTATAGCTATTGTGTTTCTATGCTCGGCAATCATTTATGTGAACACCACCAAACGCACACAAATCATTATCACTTCCATGTTACTCGTGTTATGTTATATTGGGTGGTAATGTGTTTCATCCCCGTGCCGGGTAGCAACAGTATACGTCTTGAGCCCGGCAATAACTTTGCTGCATGGATTGATAGCTTGTTGTTAGAAGGCCACATGTGGAAATACACTAAAACATGGGACCCCGAAGGTATATTCAGCACTTTACCTGCCATTGCCACAGGACTCATTGGATGCATAACCGGTCAGTGGTTACAAAAAAATTTCGATAGTAATGCTAAACTCGTTCCTATGTTTGTTTGCGCCAATATACTTATTCTTTCCGGACTGGCTTGGGGGATGATTTTTCCTATAAACAAATCTTTATGGACATCTTCCTATGTGCTGTACACTGCCGGCATAGCCCTTCATGCTCTTTCTATTTGCTATTGGCTCATAGATATCTTAAAAATAAAAACATTTACACCATTCTTTTTTTCATTTGGTTCTAATGCCATAACAGCATATGTACTATCAGAATTACTCACCAGAATTCTCTACATTGTACCTTCTGTCAATGCGAGCGTATGGGAAAGTACTTTTAAATTCTTTTCCTTTACATTTCTGCCATTGGAGTTTCTTTCTTTACTCTTTGCAATGTGTTATGTAGCATTCATATACATACCTGTTCGTATCTTATACAATAGAAAAATTTTCATCAAAGTTTAACCCAACAAATCAGATAAGTTTTATGTCATACAGAATCAAATCCCTTCAAGACTACCACCATCAATACAAACAGAGCGTAGAAAATCCGGAAAGTTTCTGGGCCGAACGAGCTTCTGCTTTTTTGTGGAGAAAAAAATGGGATAAAGTGTTGGAATGGGACTTTCATAAAGCAGACACCAAATGGTTTATCGGCGGCACCTTAAACATCACCGAAAATTGCTTAGACAGGCATCTTGAAAAAAGAGCTGACCAGATAGCTATAATCTGGGAACCTAACGACCCCAAAGAAAAAGAAGTACGCCTTACGTACAGGCAACTTCATAGAGAAGTTTGCAAATTTGCCAACGTTTTACTTGCAAATGGCGCAAAAAAAGGAGATCGCATATGTTTATATATGCCTATGATTCCCGAGCTGGCCATAGCTGTACTGGCTTGCGCGCGGATAGGCGCCATACATTCAGTGGTGTTTGCCGGCTTTTCTTCCAGCGCACTTGCCGACCGTATTATAGACGCACAAGCCAACATTGTAGTAACTACTGATGGTGCATATCGTGGAGCAAAAAACATCAGCATAAAAACCGTAGTTGATGAAGCTCTTCAAAAGTGTGATTGTGTAAAAAAAGTAATAGTGCACAAGCGCACCGGCGAAAACATACCCATGGTGAATGGCCGCGATTTATGGTGGAGCGATGAAATGAGTAAGGTAAGCAATGAAAATACCCCCGTGGAGGTAAACGCCGAAGACCCTCTCTTTATACTCTATACATCCGGCTCTACAGGCAAACCTAAAGGTGTATTACATACCACCGCAGGATATATGCTGTATGCGCATTACTCATTTGTAAATGTATTTCAGTACGATGAGGGCGATATACATTGGTGCACGGCCGATATAGGTTGGGTTACCGGCCACTCATACATCGTGTATGGCCCGCTGCTTGAGGGCGCTACTACCGTTATGTTTGAAGGCATACCAACTTATCCGGATGCAGGCAGATTCTGGCAAGTAGTGGATAAATATAATGTGACTCATTTCTATACAGCACCCACTGCCATACGTTCACTCATGGGATATGGCACTGATCCTATCAAGCCCTACAAACTTGACTCACTTAAAGTACTAGGTTCTGTTGGTGAACCCATAAACGAAGAAGCATGGCATTGGTACAACGAAAACATCGGCAAAAAAAGATGCCCCATCGTAGACACCTGGTGGCAAACCGAAACAGGGGGCATACTCATATCTCCGCTGGCGGGAATCACTCCTACTAAACCTTCTTATGCTACCTTACCTTTGCCCGGCATACAACCGGTAATAGTAGATAATGAAGGAAATGAACTGAAAGGAAATGGTGTAGAAGGAAACTTATGTATAAAATTCCCATGGCCATCTATTATACGCACCACATACGGCGACCATGAACGCTGCATACAAACGTACTTCTCCACCTACAAGGGATATTACTTCACCGGAGATGGATGCCGCCGTGATGAGGATGGATACTACAGAATACTAGGTCGTGTAGATGATGTAATAAATGTATCCGGACATCGCCTGGGTACAGCTGAAATTGAAAATGCCATAAATGAACACGAAGATGTAATAGAGTCTGCTGTGGTGGGCTATCCTCACGAAATAAAGGGACAAGGAATATACGCGTATGTTATTTGCGAAAAAACAGACAAAAGCAAAGAAACTATCTGTGCAGAAATTACAAAAATTGTAAGTCAGATTATTGGCCCTATTGCGAAACCCGACAAAATACAAATTGTAAGCGGGCTTCCCAAAACACGATCCGGCAAAATCATGCGTCGTATACTGCGCAAAATAGCAGAGGGAGATGTTTCTAATCTAGGTGATACATCTACCCTACTCGACCCTGCAGTGGTGGATGAAATAAAAAATGGTGCGTTAGTGCAACTCAAAAACTAATTCTTTATACTAAAGGTTAGTTCAATTGCCTTTCACCCTTTTCGTATTTGTAGTATGCCTTAGCTAGCACTAAGCACAGCAAATAAAAAGGGATGCAAGGTATTTTGTATCTTACCAATGTTCCGAAATTTCCACTCACAAAACCAACCGAAAAAGCAAATATCAATGAATACAAGAAAAATGAACTAATCATTGGTTTTAAAAAAATATACTTGAAGAAGTATATCACTTTAACTTCGGCCAAGGTATACAAAGTAAAAGCAAAAATGAAAAAAGATTCCAAAGCGGAAATAAACATGATGAAGTTTTTAGATTCCCATAAATAAGGCCGAAACAATGTTACGTTTATTGCCGCAGGAATGATTGTCATCACAGAAAAATAATTATCAAAATCTATGTTTCTACCTAAGCTATATTTCGAACCTACGGCTATTTCTTTGTTTAATCTACTTAAGTATTCATGAGTAGCTTTTGATGTATTGTAGATATTTTCAAAAGAATACAAACCCATTTTGGTTTTCTTTGTCATGTAACTGAGGATAATAACCGCTAATCCAAGACCTAAGATAAGTAAAAACGGAAACATGATGTATTTAAAAATTTTATTTTTTACTTTTTTTGTTTTTACTAATACCACATAAAGCATCAACGAGGGCAAGAAAGCAACCATTATATATACTTTAATTTTGCTGATAAAAAACAATGATATAGCCATGGCCAAAAAATATTGCCATTTGTATCTATTTTGTATAAAAATCCTTACAACCGTATAGAAAAAAACATACAATGAAGAAAGAGCTACCGTATCTTTCAATATCCCAGAACCCCAAAAAGCCACACTTGGAACAAATAAAAAAACAATTGCCAACTGACGCCTCATCATTGGCATAAACTCTATGAATAACTTAAAAATTAACCATGTAGCAATAAATGAAATAGCTCCATATAACATGGATGCTACCAACATGCTCCGAAAACAGAAAAACAACATGATAGAAGTTAACTTCACAATGATGAATGAATCTTCGGCATTGAAATTTTCTGAAAAACGAATATATGCCAACAAATGGTCAGGAACGCTAAAAGTAAATGGAGACAATACTGGGATTACATCCAAAGGCCTCTCCCAGAAAAATATGTTAATGATCCGAGCATCGTTGTAGTATGTATTGGTATCGCCACCTTTGTAGATATAATTGTACAACAGACACACTCCGATACCTCCTATCACTTTCATGGTGAGCGCTGGTATAAAATATTTTTTTATTGGGGATTTCTTTAAAAATTTGATCCTGTACAAAACTGCCAGAAAATACACCAGGATGATGTAAAAAATCAAAAGAAAATACTCATACTCTTGTATAAAGTTTTTATTACTGTTGAAATCGTCCCAGGTAAATTCAATATTGCCCATTTTAGGTGCTTATGATGCCACAAAATACTATCTTTATCAAAACTAAAAAATACATGAACCCCACAAAACTCGACTCTATAGATTTACAAATTTTGGAACAACTTCAGTTAAATTCAAATATTACAAATGCAGCACTTGCTGAGGAGGTGGGTTTGTCTCCTGCGCCTACTTTAGAGCGTGTTCGTAAGTTAGAACAAGCCGGCTACATATCAGGTTATCACGCAGAGTTGGCATATGACAAGCTTGGCCTCAACACGGGTGTATTTGTATTAATTTCATTATCTCAACACAAAAAAAAAGATATACTTTCATTTGTAGAAAAAATAAAAGCCATACCCGAAATCATAGAATGCTACCACATTACAGGACAAGCCGACTTTCTCATTAAAATCCTAACCGAAGACTTGGCCTCCTATCAAAAAATCATCATGGATAAATTGGCCGATATTGAACAAATTGGAACTATGTCTTCGATGATGATACTAAACACATACAAAAAAATGAAAAACATACCATTGAAAAAATAACTCAAAATTCTGATAGTTTTTTTATCCTGAGAGGAAGGCTCAGGCTCTTTTTGTGCATTTTAAAAAATGCGTTACTGCGTATATGTCGTTATTTGCGAGTTTCTATCAGCAACATTTACTATGTATGCCTCAAAAACAAATCATTAAATCCGAAGTTTAAAGTTTCTGATACATTGGATTAATGATCTTATTATTTCTACTTTTGACCTGAAAAACAGTCGCGAAGCTAACAGTGAATAAATGTATGTTTAGTATCACTATACTGCAACACTAAAGTGAGATAAATTCAACAAATAATTCCGTAAGTGTCAAACGTGATTTTCATTAGCATGATTTAGAAAATAATGATTGACAATAACCAGCTGATGAACTTCTTGTCGTATTTCTTATCTTTATCAAAAAACCATACGAAGTGTTATGTATTGTATTCTCGTATTGGGCTGTGGCCGTTCGTCTGTGTTTTTGTTGAAGTATCTCTCTGAACATGCCTCCACGCAAGAGATGAAAATTCTTGTAGCGGATGTAAATATATCGGAGCATTCAACTCAAATGCAAAACATTGAGTTTCATGTAGCAGATCTGAGCAACGAGCTTCTACGCCAACAACTCATTTCTCAAGCCGATTTAGTCATTTCCTTACTGCCTCCCGCTATGCATGCATCAGTTGCTCACGATTGCCTGATATACCGAAAGCATCTTCTTACGGCATCGTATGCTACGCCGGAGATATTGAAATTACATTTTGCAGCACGTGAGTCTGGTATCACCATAATGATGGAATGTGGATTAGACCCTGGAATAGACCACATGTCTGCCATGCAGGAGATTGACCATATAAAAAATACAGGAGGCAAGATTCTTTCTTTTAAATCTTATACAGGAGGGCTTCCTGCACCTGAGTCTTGCGATGGATTGTGGAATTACAAGATTACCTGGAATCCACGAAATGTCGTATTGGCTGGTCAAGGCACGGCTTCTTTTCTTAAAAATGGTTGCTTAAAATATGTTCCTTATCATCGGCTTTTTAGAACCCTTGAATCCATTCATATAGAAGGCATAGGCCATTTGCAGGGTTACCCTAACCGCGACTCGTTGTCTTATATAGAACGCTATGGCTTGCAAGATTGCCACACCTTTATACGCGGTACGCTTCGCTACAAAGGTTTCTGTGAAGCATGGGATGTGTTAGTGCAGTTGGGCTATACGGAAGACAGCTACATAATTCACAACACAGATAAACTCACATGGCTTGAGCTCAGTTCGGCATTTTTGCCTGAGTATAATCCCTCTTATTCGCTTGAACACAATTTGAGCAATGCTTTGAAGTGTGAGGTGAACGAACACATTGCAGAGTGCATCAGAAATTTGGGTTTATTCGAAAATGAACCTGTCCTTCATCAATACGGTAGCCCGGCTTACTTTCTGCAAAAAAGGTTGGAAGAAAAATGGGCGCCCCCTTCCGATTATGTAGACATGATAGTAATGTTACATGAACTGGAATATTTTTTAGATGAAGTTGTGCGAAAGCGTTCTCTTTCTCTGATTGTGAAAGGAGATGATAACTTATATACCGCCATGGCAAAAACGGTGGGCATGCCATTAGCCGTAGCTGCATCCATGTTCCGCAAAGGGCTTATAAAGAAAACTGGTGTGCTGCTTCCCGTTGATAAAACTATTTACCCACATATGCTCACAGAGCTTCGTATGCATGGTATACGCTTTGATACCAAAGAACAAGTTATATAGCTTTTGAAAAAAGAACCTTTTGGTTTTTTGCTTCACTCATTCGCAGGTCGAATGCTGAACATATGTTTCGCAGAAATATTTTTCCGATATCTGTTACCTTTACATGGTTTTGATGTATTTCTACTAATTCATCAGACTGATAGGGCTCCAGATTTTTTAACAAAGATGTTTGGAGTTCCCTTGAAACATCATCTTCATTAAAAGTGGTTTCGTACCGGCACATGATGTTTTGTATTTGCTTTCTTAAGTATAAATCTTGTGAATTATGTATGTGACTTCTATGTATTGCAAAGTTACCTTGATGAATTTTTTCCATATATACCTCAACTTCTTTATGATTTTGCATGAATGCTGTCCATATATCACTGATGGAAGAGGCTCCCAATCCGATAAGAAGCGGAGAATAGTGAGGTGTATATCCCATAAAGTTGCGATGCAAGGTGCCGCATATTGATGCCTTATACAGTTCATCATGTGGCAAAGCAAAATGATCCATTCCGATTTCGAAATATCCCGCAGCGTGAAAGAGTTGCCTTCCTGTTTCATACAACTTCCTTTTTTCAGTTTTTGAAGGAAGCATTTCGTCTGTGAATATTTTCTGTGCGGGCTTAAGCCATGGCACATGCGCATAGCTGTAAAAAGCGAGGCGGTCGGGGCGAAGCGACAATATACGAGCTATAGTATTTTTTACACCTTCTATAGTTTGTAAAGGCAAGCCATAAATTAAATCATAATTTATACAGGTGTACCCTATGTTTCTTGATTTGCAGGATAGCTTCTCTATTTGTTCAAATGTTTGTTTTCTGTTGATGATACGTTGCACGTTTTCATCTAAATCTTGAATGCCTATGCTGATTTTTCTGAATCCCAGAACATACAATACGTGCAGATGTTCTTCGGTAGTATTGGCTGGATGGGCTTCAAAACCCATAGAGGTATCAGGAGTTATTTCAAATTCTGCAAGTAAAGAAGTAAGTAAATAATGTAAATGTTGTGGGCTGAAAAAAGTAGGAGTACCTCCGCCCAGGTGAAGTTCTTTAAGGATAGGTTTTTTGTTGAATATTGCCTTATATAACTCCCATTCTCTTAGAAGTGTGCGAATGTAAGGCATTTCTACCTTGTGGTTTTTCGTGATTCTCGTGTTGCATCCGCAGTAGGTGCACAAGCTTTCACAAAAAGGCAGATGTATGTAAATGCTCACCTCCTGATGAATTGATTTTACGATTTGTTCACTCAGCACATGCTCCCATTGTGTAGATTCAGATATCTGATTATTCCAATAAGGCACAGTGGGGTAGCTGGTATAGCGTGGGCAAGGAACATCGTATTTTTCTATCAGCTTATCAAAATTAATTAATGACATTTCACTGACCGGTTATTTTCCTTTGTTATGCAACATGAACTATTTCCGAATTCAGTTTTCGGACTCAAGTAAGGTATTCCTATATTCAATCCACGGAGGATAAGAAGTAAAGCCAACCCTACAGAATATGCGGTAATAATTTTTTTGAAATGGTAACTTCTTCGGATACATAGTGAGCTACCCGCAGTGGAAAGAAAAAGCAAAACAGGCATAGTACCCATGCCAAACAAGCTCATGTATATAGCCGATTGAAAGGCATTGCCAAAACTCATGGCCATTAGCAGAGTAGTATATACAAGCCCGCAAGGCAATAAGCCGTTTAACAATCCCATGAGAAAACGCGAATGCACAGATGATGAATTCACGAGCCTGCTGAATAACCTGACAGGGAAAAAGTAGCGACTCAGGGATAGTAGAGGAAATCTCTTGGGATAAGCGGTAAGCATAAGAGTGAGTAAAATAAAAAAACCGCTTACTAACGAAAGCCATCGCTGAGCACCCGCAAAAATAAATATGGAGCCTGCCATACCCGAAAGCGCTCCTAAAGCCGCATAACTCACTATACGCCCGGCGTTGTAAAGCAAGAGAGCTGCCAGTTTGCGGGATGAAGATTCATGAAAGAAGCCAACAGAAAGTGCTATAGGCCCACACATTCCTATGCAGTGCAAACTGCCCAGTATGCCCGTAACAAAAGCCAGATAAAACCACTCAGTCCACATACAAAGGTTGTTCAAAGTAATAATTTTTCAGACCATCGCTCCATTCCACCTGCACCTGATATAATCCTTTTTGAAGTTTTGATTTTAATGTGCGATGGGTGAGCGAATAGCTGAACTGTATGGATTCTTTTACATCTTTATTAGCATCAGAAGGCCTCATGTATGTGATGACTCCTGATATATTGAGGGCTTCAGCGCTGTCGGGAAATATGAGCAAAATGGTATCCGGAGTTTGGATGATTTTTAAATTGTTTTTTAGCGTGGCACTGTTTTTAATTTTTTCATAAGTCTTTTCGTAAGCAATTTCCTTAGCATAATAATCTTTGCTCACTAAGTCTATTTTTATTTGTGAGGTCTTATATACTAGGAAAAGAATATAAGATGCAAAGCATATAAATGCTATTACGACAGCGGTTGCCCAATTAAACTTGATCATAGCATTATTAATTTGGTGCCATAAAAATGGTGTGAACAGTTTCTATTTTTTCATTTTCTCGGTACACACCTATTTGAATTTTAGTTTTTACTTTACTCAGATTCTTTTTGTCCATCACGACAAAAAAAGCCGATTCGGCATTACCTGCTGCCGGCACAGTGAGAGGTTCTTTCCCCACCATTTTTATTTCTCCGCTTTGATCCAAAAGACGTAAACACACAGACATATTCTGATTGGTTTTATTAATAACTTTCACATTGTAAAGATTACTTACACGTCCATCAGCCGTTTGTTGATACAACAACCCCGGCGTTCGGAGTATGGTAGTTTCAGTATCTGTGCGGGATACAATAAGGGAAGTGAGCGTTGTAATCAATATCAGCAAAACGGCCGAGTAGAATGCGATGCGAGTAGTTATTCTGAATGGAGTTCCGGTAGCTATATTATTTTCACTGCTGTAGCGAATTAATCCTTTAGATAAGCTGATTTTATGCATGATTTCATTGCATGCATCAATACATGCTGTGCAATGTATGCACTCCATTTGCAAGCCATTACGTATATCTATGCCGGTAGGACATGCATGTACACAAGCTTTACAATCTATACAATCCCCTTTGCCAAGGCTTTTGCGATCTTCCCTCTTGTAAAATTTGCCTCTGGGTTCCCCCCTCTTATAATCATAGGCTACTACTACTGAATTTCTGTCTAACAACACTCCCTGCAGCCTCCCATATGGGCAAGCAACAGTGCATACTTGCTCCCGAAATCTGGCATAGATAAAATAAAATATGAGGGAGAACAATATAAAAGCAGGCAAAAAATAAATACTCTTTTCTGTTGGAGAGGTTATTTCTTTGTATAAAGAATCGGCTCCTATGATGTAAGATAAAAAGACACTTATGATGATAAACGAGAGAGTTATGAATAAAATATGTTTCAATATTTTCTTGCGAATTTTTGAAGCTGTCCATGGTTGCTTGTTGAGGGCTATTTGAGCGTTCCTATCTCCCTCTATGAAGTATTCAATTTTTCTGAAAAGCATTTCCATGAATACTGTCTGTGGGCATACCCACCCGCAAAATACTCTTCCATACACAACCGTAAACAATACAACGAAGACCATGAACGTAATCATGGCCAGAAAAAAGATATGGAAATCCTGAGGCCAGAAGATTGTGCCGAAGAGCACAAACTTACGTTCAGGAACGTTGAGCAAAATAAGAGGGTGTCCCTTTATTTTGATAAATGGAGCAGAAAAGAAAAACCCTAACAAGAGGTAGGCAATTACGGTACGAGCAAAAGTGTAAGCACCCTTTGTTTTCTTCGGATATATCCATACGCGCTTACCCTTTTCATCAATGGTGCTTACAGAATCACGGAATGTTTCTTGCTTAATATATGTTTGCTCTGGTGATGTCATCATTGCTCTGATACTAACTCGCCTTGTGGTGCTTTTGCGTTTGGTGGATTGGTGCCACGTATACTTTTAATATAACTTGCTACTTCTTGTATCTGCACAGGACTTAGTTGTGTTTGCCATGGAATCATACCTTTGGCAGGTATACCATATTTTATGCTTTTGAATATGCTTTTTACATCGCCGCCGTGCAGCCAATAATCGTCGGTGAGGTTAGGGCCTACGGAACCCTCTCCGGATTTTCCATGGCATGATGCACAATTTTTTTCGTAAGTCAAGCGACCGTTTTCCAATCGTTGTTTGTCTGTCAACAGAGATACATTTTCTTCATTAATATTGGCTGCTATACGTTTCATTTCTTTCTCTGCCATAGTCATTTCAGCAATGTATTCTTCTTCCTGAATATTACCCGAACTATACACATGATAATACCACATGTACAAAGCTCCCCATATCAGCGTGCCGTAAAACATATATAACCACCAGGGTGGCATTTTATTGTTTAGCTCTTTTATGCCATCGTATTCGTGTTCAAAAAGAATTTCATGTTCTCTCTCAACAGGCACAGCTTGAGTGAAATCAAATAGCGGCAATGAAGGTGCAGTTTCTCCCTTTTCCTCTCTCACTTTGGAAATGAAGTTATAAAGTGATACCGACATGAAAAGGATAACCAGCAACACTATGATGGATATACACAATACAAAAATGATTATCATTTCCATAGTGCTCATACCCGAAGGAGCGGAAGCATTTTCAACAGCGGCCTTTGCCGGTATGCTTCCGGAAAGCCACACGATCAACATTGACGGAGCGATATATTTTCTCATATTGCAATTATTTTTTTTCATCGAAGGGAATGTTTTTTAGTTTTTGTATGTATGTTTTGTCGGCTCTCAAAACCCATATGGTCAAGGCAATAAAAAAGACAAAGAACATGAGAAAGGAGATGAGCGGATATATGTCTATACCGGAAATAGATGTCAAATGATGTTTTACATACTTGAGCATAATAGTAGTTATTTGGTTTGTGTAGAATCAATTACTTTGATGTCGGTACCAAGGCGTTGCATGTAAGCAATCAAGGCTATAATTTCTCTGTCGGGAGCAATGTTGATGTTATCTTTCTTCAGATTCTCCGCAATGGCTTTTGCTTGAGTGTTCAAATCGTTCATGGCTTTTTCTTCATAGTTATTTTCATAAGGCACACCTATTTTTCGCATGGCTTTAATTTTGGCGATGGTATTATCGGTATTCAGTTTTCTTTCAAACAGCCATGGATAAGAAGGCATTATAGAGTTGGCTGATGTTAGCTCAGGGTCGAGCATGTGGTTGTAATGCCATGAATCAGGATATTTTCCACCAATGCGGTGAAGGTCAGGCCCGGTTCGCTTGGAGCCCCAAAGGAAAGGATGATCATATATAAATTCTCCTGCTTTTGAATATTCTCCATATCGAGTTGTCTCGGAGCGAAAAGGCCGAACCATTTGTGAATGACATGATACGCATCCTTCTCTGATGTATAAATCTCTTCCTTCAAGTTCGAGCGGAGTATAGGGTTTTACTGCTGACAACGTAGGTATGTTTGATTTTATGAGAAAAGTAGGTACTAGCTCAATGATTCCGCCAATGAGGATCACTACCAGGCTGAACAACAGCATTTGCACAGGACGACGCTCTATCCATCTGTGCCAATGTTCTCCCGGATGCGCATGTGACGGTATAACAGCGGGAGCTTGTGTGGCTTCATTAGCTACGAATTTACCTTTAGCAACAGTAGCCCATAGGTTATAACACATTACAAATACTCCTACCAGATATATGGCTCCCCCCAAGGCACGAACCATATACATGTATTTGAGTTGCGTTACGGTTTCCAAAAAGTTGGGATACGCCAATACACCGTCTTGGGTAAATTCTTTCCACATGCTGCTTTGTGTAAAGCCTGCCCAGTACATGGGTATGGCATAGAATATGATGCCCAACGTACCAATCCAAAAATGGAAGTTTGCTAATTTTTTAGAGTGTAGCTCTATACCGTACATGCGTGGAATAAGCCAATAGAGCATGCCGAAGATGAGGAAACCATTCCATCCCAAGCCGCCTACATGCACATGCGCCACTATCCAGTCTGTATAGTGTGCTATTGCGTTCACATTTTTCAGCGATAGCATAGGCCCTTCAAATGTAGCCATACCGTAAGCGGTAAGGGCTACTACAAAAAACTTTAACACCACATCTTCCCGTACCTTGTCCCAAGCACCTCGTAGGGTAAGCAATCCATTAATCATTCCTCCCCATGAGGGAGCGATGAGCATTACGGAAAATACCGTACCCAGCGATTGTGCCCAATCGGGAAGAGCTGTATACAGCAGATGATGCGGACCTGCCCATATGTAGATGAATATAAGTGCCCAGAAGTGAATGATAGACAGCCGGTAGGAGTAAATAGGTCGGTTTGCTGCCTTGGGGACAAAATAATACATAATACCCAGAAATGGCGTGGTCAGAAAAAAAGCTACTGCATTGTGTCCGTACCACCATTGCACCAAAGCGTCTTGCACACCGGCATACCAGGAGTAGCTTTTTAGAAATGTCACCGGCATACTGAATGAATTGACTATATGTAATACCGCAACAGTAACAAAGGTGGCTATGTAGAACCATATAGCCACATAAAGATGTTTCTCTCTTCTTTTAATAATGGTGGCAAACATATTCCAGCCAAATACCACCCATATTAATGTGATGGCAATATCTATAGGCCATTCTAATTCAGCATACTCTTTGCTGGTGGTGATGCCCAAGGGCAGAGTGGCTACTGCGGAAAGAATGATAAGTTGCCAACCCCAAAAATGTATGCGGCTCAGCAGATCGCTATACATACGAGCTTTACACAACCTTTGTAAGGAGTAGTAAACTCCGGCAAACATGGCATTACCCACAAAGGCAAATATCACCGCATTCGTATGTAGTGGACGTATGCGCCCGAATGTGGTAAAGTCTGTAAAGTTTAAAACCGGAAACACCAGTTGCAAAGCCACCAACAAGCCTACCAACATACCTATAGCACCAAATATCACCGCAGCAAACAGAAAGTTGCGAGGAGTAGTATTGTCGTAAGAAAATTTTTCTATTGGAGCATTCATAACGTATCAGGATTTGAAGTTTTTATAGAAGTAAAATGGTTTGTTTTGTTTCCAGAGTTTGCTGTATCGTCAAACAATATTCTTATTGATGGAGTAGTAGAGTCTTCAAACTGGCCATGCTTCGCTGCCCAAATGAATCCTATTAAAAATGATACAGCTAGTAGTAAACTGATAAATATCAATATAAATATCACAGCCATTTGCTTCCCTGTATTTCATTGACATGCACAAAGTAAAATCAGGCTGTCATAAAGAGGGATGAGAAGTGTTGTTTAAAAAAATGATTGTTGTCATTTGTTTGTTTTTTCGGATAACAATGCTACGTGATATCGTATTCATCAATCCATTTTATGCAGTTGAAAAAATTTTTCTTTTTTAACAATATCATTCTGTGCGAATGAATCGTTTGCAGTTGCATCTTTTTACGCCATGCATTACAAATAACAAATCATCATTCTATGTTGGGCGCGCCCCTGCGGGGCCGGGCTGTCCGCCACTCCGCTGTCGCTTCGGTGCTCCGCTGAAGCTCCGCACTGGCCTTGCAGGCCATGGCTCCCATCCCTCGCGCAGGTTCTCTCGAACTTTTTCAGGTTCATGAGGAAATGTAAACCTCCGAAATAGCTCGCAAAAGGAACTAAGCGGTTTGTTTGAGCTCCTTTTTTGTGAAGCTCTCAGCGAAACAAAAAGAGCGAGCCGCGAAGGTTAGGGCGCCGCCCTAACCCAAACCTACCTGAAAAACAAACGCAGCGATACACCCCAAAAAAGCCATTGCAGTGTGAAGCCAAAACGTTATTGCACTTCAGAGGACCTCTCCTTCTATTGGTCAATGCCATGGTTTAGCCAATGGCTTACCCATGCAAAATCCGGGATTATTTGTTCTTACAACTGAAAGTTTTTTTCATTGCATAAATTCGGATTACTATTTAACCATGTGCGTAAATGATTAATAAGTAAGTTTTATTACCCGATCATTGTTTGATAATCAATTGTTTATTAGTATTGCATAGAAAATAAATTGTACTTTTATGATAAAAAAATATTTACTCTCAACTGCATGTTTCTATTTTATGATATTATGCGGGTTGTATTCGCAAACCAATAAAACAATAGGTTTTTTGATTGATGACTTCAATTCCACCAGGTGGGTAAAAGACACTTTTTATTTTGTAAAACATGCTGAAAAAAAAGGATACAAAACTATCGTAAAACATTGTGACAGCGATACAGCAATGCAATTTAATCAGGCTAAGCAGTTGATATCGCAAGGCGTCAAGGTTTTAGTTATTGTGGCTGCTGATGCCAATGCCGCTAAGTCTATTGTAGACTATGCACATAAAAAACATGTATCTGTGGTAGCATATGATAGGTTAATTCCCCATCCCGATCTGGATTACTATCTGAGCTTTGACGCTATAAAAGTAGGAGAGCTCCAAGCTTTGCATGTTTTAAAAAAAATAAATTATCAGGGAAATATTGTGATATTGAACGGCCCGAAAAACGACATTAACTCTTTATTATTTGCTCAAGGGCATATGAATATATTAAAGCCTTACATAGATAAAGGCCAAATAAAAGTAGTCTATAACCATCATCTTTCGGAATGGACATCATTAGAGGCCTCTATGCGTATGATGGATTTTCTTGGAACATACAAAGATGAAATTCATGCTGCTATAGCTGCCAATGATGAGTTAGCTTCTGGTTTTATAGATGCATGGAAAATATTTCATGAGAGCAAAAGGATACCAGTGACCGGACAAGACGCTATGCCTATCGCTTGTACAAACATACTTTCGGGAGAGCAAACCATGACTGTATTCAAACCATTAAACGAATTAGCAATGGAAGCCGTTAAGGTAGCCATAAACATACTAGAGAGAAAAAATGTGAGTCTTCCTGATTATTCTCTTGTAGAAGGAAACCGAATTCCTACTCTGAAAATTGCTCCCATCGCTGTTGACAAAGATAATCTATACCATACATTGATCACCTCAGGATATTATGGGAAAGACGAAATAATTTTCACGGAAAAAAATAAACACTGAAATACCTTGCATACATCAATCTAAAAATATTCATCAACAATAAATTTTCATCCGATAATAAGTTTGACACATCTTAAATGTGTAGTTTAGAATACTGCATTCAATTATAGTAATGATGATATGAAGCTAATCCACAAAGAGTGGTTGAATGTATACTGAAAATTACTTGTAAGATTATCTTTCGATTTACGTTATTCAGAACTTTACCATAAGAGCTAAAAATGCCATACAACCTGAACTTTTAAAGGACTGCTAAGAATCATAGTGAAGAGAACACAGGTAAAATTAAACCACATTAAATATTTTTAAGTAATTTAAATTCGCTGATAAATGTCTGTCATAATATTTTGATTAAATCTGTAATTACAATGAAAACCTTC
>JANWYS010000031.1 GCA_025054875.1 Cytophagaceae bacterium
TTCGAGAACCTGATGAGAAGAATGATAGCACACCCGCCGAGAACATATAAAATGATTATCGCTTAAATGCCTAATTCAAAATACTTTTATAGTTTCAAATCTTGCATCAGTCAAACTATTTTCAAGTTTTGAAATTTGAGCTTTTTGAACACCTACGAGTCGTCCAAGTTCTTCTTGTGTAAAGTTACGTTCTAAGCGTGCTTGTCTAATTGCTTCTCCAAGCAAGTCAAGTCGTAACACGTTCTCAAAAGCTTCTCGCTTTGGAGTCCTACGTTTACCGATATGTTTGTCGGTAATTTTGTCTAAGCTGTAAGTTTTTAATCCTTACTTTTTTATTTTTTATTGACTTTTAATTCAAAATTTTTTTTCTTATACTTTTTGCTTTGTCCAAGTCACCTTGTGGAGTTTTATCTGTTTTCTTTATCATACCGTGAGTTAATATTACAACTGTATTGGTCTTCTCTTTTATTGGTCTTCTCTGATTTATCACAAAATGCAAAAAGCCTGTAATGGGTTTTATTAAACAACTTTCTAAACTCCCAAATCTCTTCCGTCAGTTTTTTGAAAATTTCTTTGTCATTTGGGAATCTTGCCTTTGTTATGTTGTAAATGATTTTATCTCTTACTTTCTCCTCAAGACTTTCGAGGAACTCTACGGCTTCTTCTAAAAACTCAACTTTAAATTTTGGTCTTTGCAAAGATAAAAGTTTCTTTATTAGGAAACAATTTTTTTCTGAGGAGTTGTCTTTCTAAACTTACTGTTAATACTATATATCTTTGAGTAAAGCAACCTCACATGCGTGCACGCATCCACACAACGTCTGCTGCCTGGCTGATGCATAAAATCAATTTACCTGTGGTATGAAAAAGCACGACAATTGCTGATAGAATAGAAAGAGTTCGGTGTAGCCAGCGCGAGGGATGGGAGCCATGGCCTGCAAGGCCAGTGCGGAGCTTTAGCGGAGCACCGAAGCGATAGCGGAGTGGCGGACAGCCCGGCCCCGCAGGGGCGCGCCCTACATAAAAATATTACCTCTCTTTTCCGCTGATGCGTAGTTTCGTGCCATGAACTATTGCTGACATAAGCTTAGTGACTTTTTTCTAATGTAATGTTTCTGTCGTAGCTTGGGCTATGTTTCTCCCCCTGCGATTACTTCATAAAAATCATCCGAGAGATAGCGGTTAGCTACATCCATCAGGTCTTCGGATGTGATTTGTTTCAGAGACTTGAAATAGTCATCGTAAAAAGAATAGTCCAAACTATTGTAATAGATGGTTTTAAACTTATCCATTGCTGCAAAGGGTGTGGATAAAGAAGATAGGAACGTCCCTATCATGTAGTTACGAACCGTTTGAAGTTCACTATCGGAGACAGGTTCTGTTTTGAGTCTATGGATTTCCTTATAAATTTCCTCAATGGTATGTAATGTGTATTCACGTTTGACATCTGTTCCAATCACCATATAACCTGCATGCTGCATCATCTGCAAAGAAGAATGTATACCATAGGTATAGCCTTTATCTTCTCTGATGTTTTGCATGAGGCGAGACCCGAAATAACCACCAAGTATTTCATTGAGAAAAACCATTTTAAAATAATCTTTGTGAGCAATAGTAAACAGTTGCTTTCCCATTCTTATGGAAGATTGAAGTGATTTTTCCCTTAAAATCAATTTTCTTTTACTCCTGTCGGGATGTATGCTTTCAGCATTAACTGATGGTTTGGGATGAATGTTTGATGATGAATTTTTTCCAAATAACTTGTTTACCTCTTCGTACACATTTTCACGGCAATATCCTGTAATGAAAATATCACCATTACGAAGGCACAGAAATTGTCGGGCATATTCGCTCACATTGCCGGAAGAAATTTGCTCTATTGCCTCAAGGCTGAGATGTGTACCGTAGGGATGATTTTTCCCGAAGAGTCCTTCTCTAAAGGCTGTAGAGGCCAGATAAGCATTTTTTTCCAGATTTACTTTTATTTGTTCTGAATGTATGGTTTTTAGGTTTTGCAATTCCTCATCCGGAAATGAAGCGCAGGTGAGTATATGATGGGTAAGCTGTAAAATTTCTTTGAGATATTTTGATAAAAAGTAAACAGTGAAGCTGGCATTGTCATGCCCGCTTGTGAGCTCGATAAAAGCTCCATAGAAGGAGAAAAGTTCTTGTATGTCTTTGGAAGAATATTGAGTAGTGCCTTCGGCCAGCATTTTTGCAGAGAAAAACGATAGTCCGTTCTGAGGTTCGTACCAGCTGCCGGCACGGAATATAAACTCTATGCGCAACACTTGCTGATGCCCTGTCAGAAGCAAATGTAAGGGAATACCATTGTCTAAATACAATGTATTAACCTTAGGTAAAACGTAGGTATCTGGCACTATGTAGGCAGGAGCTATAGTACGATCTATCATATGTCGCAGATTTACAAAAGGGTGAAGAATTATTCCGTAATAGATTCTTCTTTCTTTTTAGCTTCGAAGTCAAAATGCAAAGTGAAGCGAAGGGTTTCGGCAAGGGGGTTATTTTTTCTGCCGGCAATGAGATAGGCAAAATCCAACCCGAACATGTTATAGCGGATGCCTAACCCCAAGGTGAAGTATTTACGGTTGCCTTTCAATTTGTTTTCGTAAAAATATCCGCCACGTATGGCAAAAAGATTGTTGTACCAATACTCTACAGCAGAACCAATCATCACCTCTTTGAGTTCTTCACTGAGGCCATAGGGTGCATCTGCGAATGAACCAAATACACCACTGAACAGAGAGCGGTTGGGATTTTTACCACGTACAATACTATCGCGATTTGTAGGAGAATACAGCGGTGGCGAGGGTACCATAAGTTTGTTGGCATCTACGGCGAAGGTTACTTTGTTGAAAGGGTCTATTTCGTAGGTCAGGGCACTTCCGAGGCGCAAATTGGTAGGTATAAAGTCGCGTTGGTCGTTAGTGGTATAAGATATTTTTCCGCCAAAATTTGAAATAACGGCAGCAAGAGCCAACTTAGATGGGCGACCTTGCAGCGTAATATCTTTAACGTAATAAGTGCCTAAATCTACAGCAGCAGAGTGGCCAGGCCGTGTTTGTGTGTTGTTTCCCACAAAAAGATTTCCGGAAAGGTTAGAGTAAATATACTTAATGGTGGGAGCGATGCTGAATCTGTCACTAAGTTTTCGTGAATAAGTTATACCGGCAGAGTACTCTCTTGGACGAAAATCCTGAATTTTGGCACCATTGTTATCAGTAAACTCTATGTTGCCTAAATTGAAGTATGTAAGCGAAGCCGCAATAGCTTCTTGTTTAGACAATTTTTTGTATCCCGTAAGATAGGATATAGACATGTCGTTGATAAGCTTGCGCAACCATGGTGTATAAGACAGGGCAAAGCCCATACTTTGCTCAGAGAAGGCTAACTTGGCAGCATTCCAGTGCATAGCGTTGGCATCGGGCGATATTGCTGCTCCTACATCGCCCATGGCTCCTGAGCGTGCATCGGGTGATATGGTAAGAAAAGGCACAGCCGTAGTGATAACTCTTGCCTGATCTCTGCCCAATTGATCTATAGAAGTTACTGTTTGCGCATAGCCTGATGTGGCTATGCATAAGGACGTGATTAGTAGTAAGAGAGTAGAGTGTTGTGTAAGTAAAAACATAGTATTCGATTATAATAACTTTCAAATATAGTGTTTTATTGTAATACAGATGAATAATTTTCGAAAATGGAATTATCAGTACAATAATACAAGTTTTTCCAACTTTTGGGCTATGGAGCCATCGCGGGGGCTGCGTACAGAGAGTTTGTACACATACACGCCCCTACCTATTTTGTCGCCATATTCGTCGCGTCCGTCCCACTCGAGCCCTTCAAAATGCGATGAACTGTTGTAAACCGTAGTTTCAAGTGTTTTTACCAGCTTGCCGGATATGGTATAAATATGAATCATGACATTCATATCCTCACCTGCCCTGTTGTGGTCGAAATGAAATATGGTTCGCGATGAGAAGGGATTGGGGTAGTTAAGTATATTTTTTATTGCCAACTTTTCATCAGAGGCTACCATAAATTCAATGTAAGCTTCGTTCGAGTTGTTGTATGTATCCCAAGCTTTGAAGCGCATAGAATGATATCCGGGCGAAAGGTTTTTCAGCGGATAACGTACATAGCCGTTTTGATAGTCGTCCAGATTTGAAGTATAAAATTCATTCATGATGATAGGTGTATCGGAATTATCCAGATAGCCTGCCAGTTCATGACCAATTCCGGCACCGGAGATGTTTATACCGTGTTCATCGCTCAGTTTGGCAATAAAGAGGGCGTTCGAAGCAGTAAGGCCACCGTTTACAAACGTTTCATCATTCATAAAAAGTTTGATGGTCGGAGGGGTATTATCCAGAGGAGCATCGGGGTTTGTCCCGCCCACTACTATGTTTGAATAATATCCTGCAGCATCGTTGAATGTACGGCTATGCTTTGCATAAGCACTGATTTTACCAAAGTCGTATTCATAAGAGATGTCTTTGGGTACAATAAAACTGATCGAAAATTTTCCTTCACGTATGCTGGCAGAGCCATCGAAGAAAAAATTGTTTTGCAACTTGAAAGAGTAAGGTATAGTTCCCTCTGTACCGAAAGTGGTGAGAAAGACAGGTTTATCAAAAAGAGTCAGATATACAACACCATCAAAGTCGGGAATATGCATGCCAAAGCTATTTTGAATTTCACCTTGTATTGTAATCTTGCTGAGAGCTTTCATAGTATCGGGAATCGCATCAACGGGTTGGTTATTGATTTTGGTAATAACAACATTGTGTTTGGGATAAGCCAAAGTGAGCGAAGGGTCACCGAGCAGTGCATAGTTTCGGTTGTTTACGTCAATAAGGCTGTTGTTTTTGGTGTTTTTTATTATATCACCTAGTCGAGGCATTGTTCCGCTCACAGGTGTAAAAATGTAATTATAGATTTGTTCGTTTAGAGCAAAATTACTGAATTGAAATACCACGCGGGTAGAGGTGATGAGTCCGATTACTCCACCATCAGATTTGACCAGAGCCAACTCTGCACCGGAAGTTTTAGAGGGGTCATCGTAGCGTCCGAAGTCGCATGTGGCGGTAATCATGAAGGGAAGTTGATTTATGTTGTTCCAACTTGCTATCTGATTTTGGTCCAAGATAGATTCCTGAGCCCATCCAAGTTGACCACCGTGGCCGCTGTAATTCATGATCAGTGTTCCTCTTGCTATTTCCTGGTCAATTTTTTCTTTTACGATGGGGGCTTTTTCTCCTCCGGGCGTAGATGTTTGCGGGTAAGCGTCGAGGAATATTTTGTTTACATTCATTTTTTTATATGTCGTATCAACTTTTATTGCCAGGTTGTTGGCATCCTCAATGTGAAGATTTGCATCTCCATCATCGCTTACAAAGGTTATTCTGTTGCGCCACTTGCCGAGAGTAGCCGGATGGCTGCTATAGTGGATGATTTTATCTACCATTTGACTGGCCTCCGCCTGGCTACGTACTACAAGACGTCCCACGCCAATATCCATCATATGATTGCCCGCACCGTTTTCAGGCCATGCTCCTTCTGAGTTGTCGAGAAATGCAAAGTAATCGTCAGAAGAGTAACTTCGCAGAGGATGTAGCGATTCTCTGGATTGATATACCGGCACAAAATTGGTGTTGCCGGATATGCGGTTTTTATAGTCGTATGAACAATCGCCGAAGAGGAGTAAATACCGCAAAGAATCATTTCCTGATTTCCGGTCGTACAACATTTTCATGAAATCGCGTATAGCAGTTACGTCTTGCGAACCGGATGAAAATTCGTTGTACACTTGCTCTGTAGTAACGACGAGCACATCTAAGTTTTCATTTGTTTTTTTAAAATTTTTCAGGCGTTCGGCTTCGCTTTTAAATTCTGGCACTGTTACAATAACCATATCAGGAAGCCACGGTGCCTGGATTCCGTGTAAGTTCTGATTAGGAACTTTGGAAACAAACACAGGGGGTGGAAAATTTGAACCGGAAAAAACTACATATTCCTGCAGCGTTGAAGAATTGGCAGAAAATATGGCTGTTGTTCCGCTGAGCGTGTAGAGTTGATTTAGAGCCTGCACAGGATTGGTGACATTCCATATTTGCAAAGATGAGCTTGTATTTTCTATTCTATATTCAGATATAGGTGTGTTCGTACTCTCTACAGAGCGCATGGCTGTGTAGTTGCCATAAAGTTGTAATTGTCTTTTGGCATTCACTTCTAAATAGTTGAGGTATCCTATGGAAGAAACTATTCCGTTTTTGTTGTACGATACATTTATGTTGATTGAGGGATTATTGCCGAAAAGGGAAGTGTTGAAATAAGCTATTTTTCTACTGTTTACTCCTTTGGGATCATAAAGACCAACTCCCGGTGCTGCCGGGGTGTGTGTGTCTATGGTGTTGCCATTACAGCGTATGGTGAAAGTGCCACTTGTATTAGTGTTGCCTGGGCCAAGTACTGCCGATGTAATGGCAATTGGTGAATTAGGGACTAATCCGGGCAATGAAAAAGAGAAACTATGAGATAATACAGCATCGAAACGCTCGCCGTACCACTCTCTTCCGGAACGAATTATGCTGACGGCATCATTTTCATGAAACAAGCGTTCGTCAAATGTAGTAATGATTTGAGTAGCTCCTGATACCGGATTTACGGAGGGCACGCGTGCTCCCGGCCCTAAGCTTGTCGTCAGAAAATAGGATGATGTGTTGGAATAAATATTTTTTGTGTGGTTAAATATTCCTTCAGAAGGATTGAATGTCCAGGTATCAGGACCTTTTGCATAAAACAAAATGTAGTCGCCGGAGTTGAATATGCCGTCACTTTCTCCGAACACAAAAATATTATTTTCCAACAAGTCGTCCGGACGCGATGCACTGTTTTCCTGAGGCAGCATGCCGCCTCCATTTCCATAAATTCGTATGTTGCGCGGATCTATGGCATCCGGATTTATGCCCATGGATTTTAAAAAAGCATAATCTATCTTGTAAATACCATCGGCTGAGATGTTCAGCTTATACCAATCACCTGATGCGAGCACAGAGGAAAGCGTAGAAGTAGTGCGGAGTTTTCTTTCTGTAGTTTTTGTTTGTGCTGTTTCTTGCGGCTGCTCATCATAGGAATATTCAAACCGGACTAACTTTTCAAAAGATCCTGTTGCCGCATTGTAACGTATCGGACATAGCATTATGCGGCTTACCGGCTTGTTGTTTTCTATGTAGTGTTCTATTTGAAAATCGAATCGAGTTTTATCAAAACCAATCGGCAAAAGTTTTGTTTCCTCTTCCGAAAGTTCTGCAACTTGATAATTCGAAAGATTGAATACTGAAATCTTTTTAGAATATATATATATGGGATAATAAGGCATTAGCTTCTCATCGTATATACATTTGGAGCAATAAAGTTTCTTTCGCACCTTAAACTCTGCGTCTAACGTGTGTGAAGGAGCATTCCATTGAACAGATAACGATTGAGGAAAACATACTATGGCCAAACTGCATAGCAGCGAAGCGAAAACCAATTTGTATGTTGAGCTTTGCATGAAAAAATTACATTTGAAGTTGAATCGCAAACCGCATTAGTAAACGATACAAATGCAAATAAAGTACATCAATCATTCGATTTGCGGATGGGTTTTTCGTATTCGATATTTATTTTTTTTGAAATGAAATAAACTTTTCCTTTTACTGTGCCGCTGAGTTTTATACTGATGTTGTCTTTCATAATCAGGCCCGGCAAAGAGAGTATCAAATTCAAAGCATTTATATCTATGTTTAAGGTATGAGAAGTTTCAGATTTTTTGGGAAGTTTTATTTTCTTATTTATACTGGCTTTGCCTACAACATTTTTCCCGATAGTAGCCTCCAATGTGCCTTCCTTAATTTTGATGGGGAAATTATTTTCATTTACAAGTTTTATCTTTAATTCAATAATAGCCTTCGTGTTTTTTTCCGTGTCAAACTTTACGGATTCGATTTCGGATATTTCAATACTTTTGAAGGAAGTACAGGATAGGCATAGTAAACAGAAAAGCAAAGCAAATGGAAATAAAAATTTCATTTTTGAGATAAAATATTTTTTTGTAATTCGCCTAAAATTAATAAAAAAGTTAAGCATAAAGTGAAGTTCATATGTATAGAATGTTTTTGTGTTTGGTTGTGCTACTTTTAAGTATAACTCCGATATGGGCTCAATCCCCCGATTCATTAAAGAGTTGGCAGCTATCTACCAAAGAAAGTTTTAACCTCTCACAATCTAGTTTTACGAATTGGGTCGCCGGAGGAGAAAATACAGTTGCCTGGACTATCTTATCTTCCTCATTTGCCAACTATGAAAAAGGCAAAACCAGATGGAGCAATGCTTTAGACATGGCGTATGGTATGTCAAAAATCGGTGGCAAGCCCTTCAGAAAGACCGATGACAAGCTTATTTTCGTATCTAAGCTTAGCTACGGAAAATCTGATAAACTCAAGTATTCAGCATTATTGGATTTTCGCACACAATTTGCCCCCGGTTATAAATATCCGGATGATACAACGGAAGTACTAACATCAAAATTTTTATCTCCCGGGTATGGCATATTGGGTCTGGGGTTAGACTACACTCCCATCAAAAATCTGTATGTATTCTATTCACCGCTTACGGCAAAAATAACGATTGTAAATCATCAACCATTTGCCGATGCAGGTGAGTTTGGAGTAAAAGCGGCAGAGAAAGACAGTGCGGGCAATATCATAACTCCCGGAAAAAAAATCCGCTTCGAACCGGGAGGTTACCTTACGGCAAAATACAGCCGCGATTTAACAGAGAACCTCGCAATGCAAACCAACCTGAACCTGTTCCATGCTTATATAGTGCAGGATGCCACTACGCAAAAGCACGATTTAACGGGAATATAGATGTGATATGGGAAACCATGTTTATACTCAAAGTAACCAAGTATATTAATGTAAGTCTGAGTACCTCTTTGCTGTATGATGATGATATTAATGTATTCAGGAGTAAATATAAAGATGACCCTACTAATCCCGCTGCTATTGGGCCGGCTATACAGTTTAAACAAGTGTTGGCTATCGGAGTAACAGGTATGTTGAAAACGAAGAACGTAAAATAATGTTCCACTAAAGTTCTTGTGGATGATCTGCTTCAACACTGTGAACATATTTTCGTAATAAAGATACCTGAAATACTCTCATAATTTTGTGCATGTGTGCAGGCTTGTTTGTGCAAGGATTTGAAAAACGAGCCTCAGCAATCATTTCGAAATTAAAGGGATGTCTTTTTACATCCTGTGAGTCCTCATGCATTTATTCGCTTCATTCGTGCAAGAGCGGTTTTGTTTTCAAAATCTCTGTGAATTATTTTTTTACTAAAAATGTAGCTACCAAACATTTCATACGCAAAGGGCGTGTAGCTTTGTCCGGTAAAAATTTTTCGATGTGTACAAACGAGTTAATCAAAAAAAACTATGTTTGTAAAATAACTTTTCCTTGTACATGAATGGATGCCTTCTTGAGAAATTATGATGCTGACGATAATAATACCTGTATTTAATGAAGAGAAAACTATAATCGAAGTTTTGAAAAATATTTTAAAAATTGACTTTTCAAATTATTTCGACAGCAATGAAATTATCGTAGTAGATGATTGTTCGTCTGATAATTCGTACGAATTGGTAAAAAATTTTGCAAAATCGCATACCAACATTACACTATTGAGAAATGAATCTAACAAAGGTAAGGGATACTCTATAAGAAAAGCTCTTCAGTATGCTAAAGGAGATGTTATTTTATTTCAGGATGCTGATTTAGAACTTTCAACGGATGATATACCTTCTCTTATTCACAACATGTTTAAGTTAGATGCAGATTTAGTCAATGGTTCCAGGTACCTACCAGGTATTGTTAGGCCTCTTTCATCGTTTTATCGTTACTTAGGTAATAAAATCTTCACCATGATCACATCTTTTTTGCTCAATGTTAAAATTACCGACATTGCCTGCGGATATAAATTAGTGAGGAAGTCATTGTTAGATAAATTAATCCTGAAAGAGGATAGGTTTGGGTTTGAAACAGAGTTAATCATAAAAGCACTAAAAGTTAATAAGCAAAAAGTAGCAGAAGTTCCTGTCCAGTACTATCAGAGAAGTATAAAAGAAGGTAAAAAGTTAAGAAATTCAGATGCGATTAAAATATTTTTCAACATTCTAAAATATGCTATCAAGAGTTAAGGTATTTAATTTTTTCAACAAGCATAAAGTTAATATTACTATTCTTGCAGTTGTATTGTTAATAGCAAACATTAACAAAAATATTGGTCTTTATAACCATGAAACATGCATCATAGAAAATGATGTAGTTTCCTACTATGCCTATTTACCGGCTTTTTTCATATATAACGACATAGGACTGACCTTCAAAGACAGCACAGACTTCAGTTGCAAACACCTCATCTGGGCAACAAAAACTTCCACTGGCAAGTACGTCATTAAAACTTCAATGGGTGTTGCCATTGCCTACATGCCCTTCTTTTTAGTTACACATTATGTCTTGAAGTATACTAACAATGAGGCTTGTGGTTACTCACCCCCATACAAGATTGCTCTCGTGGTTAGTTCTGTTTTTTTTCTTTTTTTGGGGTTGATTTTCGTTAAGCGAACGCTCAGGTTATTTTTTGATTCAGATTGGATAATCTTATCTATCATCCCCATACTGAGTTTTGGTACTAACTTATATTTTTATACCGTATATGAACCGGCATACAGTCATGTGTACAGCTTTGCGCTCATTAGCGTGTTCATATACTACTCTGTACGCTGGGTCAGGGATATTTATAATGTTAAGTATGCCATAATTTTGGGAATTTTCATTGGATGGATATCCCTGACCAGGCCAACCAACATTGTAATAGCCCTTTTCCCAATAACTTTATTTTTTCTGCAACATTCGATAAAAGAAATATTCAATATCAGATTCATAAAAATCGTTTCTTTGATAGCTATTTTAGCAATCGTAATCTGGATTCCTCAATTGTTATATTGGAAATATGTTACAGGAAATTACTTCTATTATTCGTATGGCAGTAATGAGCGTTTCTTTTTTGATAATCCAAGAATTATAAAGGGTCTTTTAGGTTTCCGAAAAGGATTTTTCATTTACACACCAATAATGATTGTAGCTTTCATCGGCTTTTATTTTTTGTTCAAAAAAAATAAAAATTTATTCTTAGCAGCAAGCATTACAACTTTGATATACATCTACATTACTTTTTCGTGGTGGTGTTGGTGGTATGGAGGTTCTTTAGGAATGCGCCCTTTTATAGACTTTTATTCACTATGGTCATTAACGTTAGCCTCATTTATGTATTACATGGTGAGGTTTCGTTACAAATTCTTTCGAGTAATTTCTATCCTGTTGGTCATATTTTTTTCTTACATGAACATAGAATATACTCTACAGTATAAAAAAGGAAGAGTACATTACGATTCCATGACGTGGGAGGCCTACAAATGTGTTTTTTTCACTAAACGTTCTGGTTGCGACGTTTATAGCTTACTCTGTTGCCCGAATTACGAATTGGCTCAAAAAGGAATAGACCGTTGTGATTAGTAGAATATGTAAAAGTTGTTGCCTGAAAAGAATAGCCTTTAGCAAGAAGTTTTATACAGTCAATTGCAAAGCCGATTGATTCAACACCAGGCATATGCGGCTTTTTTCAGGCGATCCATTATTGCTCTGCCTATGCCTGATTCGTCCACAGGTTCAGCTACAATTACGTTCACTTCCTCATCATCTTCAAGCGAGTGCAAAGCTTCAAACAAATTTGCAGCATACTCTTTCAAATCCTTATTGGGAGCTACTCTTACAATTTTTTTGTAAGCGTCTTTTTCCAGTTTTCCACTGTAAGATATTAATCCGGCTTTAGATATGTCTAAGTGAGGTTCGACGTCGTATGCAATGTACAGTTTTTTTCTTGGGCTATAGTGCGATTTCATCATGCCCGGAGCGAAGGTTTGGTCTTTGGCAGAACCATAACCTGCCGGTAATATTTCAGATAGCTCATTCTCCGTGATGATGCCATACCTGAGTATGGTAAAGCCATCAGGAGCGAGTTGCACAATTGTGGATTCAATACCTAATGTTGTTTTTCCTCCGTCAATTATGTAGTCTACGTTGGTTAATTGCTTTCTCACATGATGAGCACAGGTGGGGCTTAGTTGCCCGAATTTGTTGGCACTGGGTGCCGCTATGGGGCATTCCGATTTGCGAATGAGCTCCAAAGCAACATCATGAGCAGGCATACGCACAGCTACAGTAGGGAGCCCCGCAGTTACAATATCGGGCACAGCTTTGCTTTTGGGCAATACAATAGTAAGTGGCCCCGGCCAAAACTTTTCGGCCAGTGCATACACCCTGTCATCAATGCTGCTACATAAGTCTTTTAACTGGGTGGTCTCAGCTATATGTACTATGAGCGGATCAAAATACGGGCGCTCTTTTATTTCGAAAATTCTGGCCACAGCTATCGGATTCAGAGCGTTGGCACCAAGCCCGTATACCGTCTCTGTGGGGAAAGCAACAACCTTTCCTTGTTTAATGTATGAAGCTGCTATATCTACGTTTTCAGGCATGTTCTGCATTATGTTTTGAGTTGCTGTAATGTGCCGCAAGATAGCAGCATTCCGGCAACAGAATATCATGGATTACAAAAATCACAAAATTGAGGGTCTTCAAACTGCTTTCCGGCGGGATAGTCTTTACAACTTTCGTAGCCACATTTTTGACATCGGTATATATGTTTCAAAGCTGTTCGTGTAGGCAGGTTGCACAGTTCGCAAGGCAAGCCTTTCACTATTTCGCTGACGGCAAATCCGGGCACACCACACACCGGGCACACGGATTGAATTTTTTCTATCAGTTTTTTCGTAGCTTCAGCTATTACTTTCATACGTGTGGGATTGCGCATGGCACGCATATCTGTTTCAGCATAGGCTACGCCGTCTGGGTTTCTTATGCGCAAATAATTTTCTTTCAATTGCTCTACGGTAAGATTTTCTTTTATGATCTTTGACCAATTGTGTTGGGTATCTTTAAGAATTATACCATGAGAGGGGAACCCAATTTTTCGGGCAAATGCAAGCAATTGATCTTCTGAGTATATCAATGCACCATCAAAATTAGTGTGAAAGCTCACGGTGCTCTCTACAATTTCAATTTGTTTTTCAAAATCTGCAAGCATCACAAACTCTTCATCTGCATATGCGGCAAATACCATTGGATGAGGCCCGAACGAACCTTCACTGGCTGCGGCAAGCCCGACTCCGGTGATTTCTGATGCAAGCTTACATTTTTTTCGCAGTGTAGTTACTACATCATCTACCCGTTCTTTTTCTCCGGAGAAGGTACCGAAACGGTCGGTATCTAAGTTTTCCGGAGCGATACAAACCACACCCAATGATTCCTCCAGCAGCGGAGCCATCACCTGTTCCTTACCGTGACGAGTGGCAATTACTAATGTCCTTCCTTTGAAAAAATCAGTCACCAGTTTCAATTTAAAATTGCACAAACTTTTGAGGTTCTATTGGAAACCCTTCATACCACATTTCAAACTTCACTACATTTCCCTGAGCCCAACCAAAAGGTTCATTTCTTTTGATTTTTTGTCTTACTGTTTTTGATACGGAATTCAATCCTGAATATGCAGAGAGTAAACCATTTTTATGTTGTATGAATACGTTGTAAACCAAACTATCCTTATATAGAGCCACTATCAGGCCATCATCAAGAGCATGGACGGGCGTTTTTTCTTTTACAGTGATGAACACTGCTTTCATGTTTTCATCTGCAACATTCTTTACGATTGCTTTTCCTTTTACAGGGGTGTTAAAATAAAGTTCAGGAGAAGGCGTGGCCTTGTATGTTGGAAATGCTGAAATTTCTTTTTCTATTTTTTTTCTGAAGTTGATTTCTTCTGCATCTGCTGTCAGCTGCCCGGCTTGCAGTGCTTTTTTACCCGAGCTGTCTTCAAATTTAGGCGCTTGACCTTCCAGTATTTTTTTAAAACTATTAACAAACTCATCTTTTTGCCGGACGGCTTGTTCCAATGAATCTATCTGAATGTGCAACGACAGTAATTTTCTTTCCGTCTCACGACGGTTGTCACCACCGGTAAGAAAATCCACAAAAGAATGAATTCCCCAAAAAATAAAATAAGCCAACACCAGAAAAAAAAACAGCAGAGCTATTACCTTTGCCCACGTAATGTTGAAGGTGTATTTTTCTGCAAAGTTTTCTTCGCTGCGTATTATCAGTTGATACTTATCCGTTAATCTCTCTGATAACGTTTTTCTACGCATTCTATGTTATTTTATAAATTCGTAATATTTTCGACTAAATTATAAATAATTAACGGACTTTGTCTAAATGTGTAGTTCCCATATTTTTGTACCATGTCTTGCACGTTTGTGTATGGATGCTTTCATCCTGCTCACAAGACAGTCATTCGTTTGTAAGTAGAGCTTATCACAACCTCACTGCACGCGACAATGCGTATTTTTTAGCTCGCGAACGAACCAGGGAAATCGAAAAAGAAATAGAAGAAAAGACTCCGATTGATTACAACAAAGTGATCAATGCCATAGTATACATTGATACCAACCAAACCAAAGCTTACAAGGAAAAAACGGAAGACATCATAAAAAAAGCCTCTCTGCCCATCACGAAGCATAGAAACAGCAACTATGTAGATGACAGCTACATATTGGTTGGGAAAATGCGTGTATTGCGTGGAGAGTGGAAACTCGCTGCTGAAACTTTTAAATACGTAAATGCCAAAGGAGAAAATCCTGATCAACAACACGAAGCTCTTATCCAACTCATGCGACTTTTTTTGCTGAAAAAAGAATACAGAAATGCCTGGGCAGTATCTGAACATTTAAAAAAACAAAATCTTTCTGACGCCAATAAACGTGAATTTCACCTCACACAGGCGCAATATCACTTAGACCAGCAAGAGTATAACCTGATGCTTCCTCACATGATCGAAGCGGTAAAGTATATAAAAAACAAAAACAAGAAGGGTAAAGCCTATTTTACTATAGGTCAGCTGTATCAACTAAAAGGTATGGATTCGGCAGCATACAAAAATTATAAAAAAGTGCTCCGTCAACATCCCACATATGAACTATACTTCTACACACGCCTGTACATGAACCAGGTGGCCGTATTGAAAGATAAAAATGACATAAAAAAAGTTGAAAAGTATTACAAAAAACTATTGAAGGATAAAAAGAACATTGAATACAAAGACAAAATTTACTACGAAATGGCGCTTTTTGAATACAAGCAGAAAAATTATGATAAAACATTTGAATACCTGAACCGATCTGTGCGGGCAAGCACCGGAAACAAATTTCAGAAAGGTGCATCCTATCTCAAGGCGGCGCAAATATGCTATGAAGACTTGAAAAAATATGAAAGTGCAAAATTGTACTACGACAGTGCCCTTGCTGTATGGGACAAAAACGACCATCGCTATAAAGAAATAGCACACCGACAGAAAATACTCGAAGAATTAGTTACCCAACTCAACACCATACGCACTGAAGACAGCTTGCAGCGTATGAGCAGAATGAGTGAAGCCGAATTAGAAAAACTAATAGACCAGGCCGTAGCTCGTGAAGAGACGGAGTTAGAGAGAAAAGCCAAAGAGGCCGAACTCGCAGCAAAAAACAAAAAAAATCCCCCCATCATTGACAATTCTGCACCAGTCCTTGTAGAGGGCTCTTCATGGTATTTCTATACTCCTATGGCCGTGCAGCGTGGCAGCATAGACTTTAAAAGAATATGGGGTGACAGGCCACACGAACATCATTGGCGGCGCTCTGTGAAAGAAAAAGAATTTGAAGAAGATACTTCATCCTCCATTTCTAAAACGAATCCGGACTCTGTCGAAAAAAATAAGAGCAAAGTAGACCGAAAAAAGTATTATCAAAATATTCCCCGCACAGAAGCTCAGTGGCAGGCTTCTCACGAACGCCTTAAAAACGCTCATTATAAATTAGGAGGTATTTATTACCACAAACTCCAGGAATCTCAACTCGCTATTAATACCTATGAGGAGCTCATGAAGCGATATCCTCAATATGAGAAGACTGATGAAGTACTTTATACATGCTACACTATCTGCAAGAGGCAACTTCATCCCGATACTGCCCGATACAAAGGAAAACTCATCAACGAGCACCCTCACTCCTTTTACACCAAACTCTTGCTAAACCCTAACTACATAAAAGAAAGCAAACAAAAGAACAAACAAGCAGCTCTCCTCTACAAAGAAGCATATGAAAAATATCAATCCGGAGAATACATACTTGCCGATTCTCTGTTCAAAAAAATTGAACAAGAATATCCCGATAATGATCTTGCAGACAAAATTGCTTTTATGCAAATACTCATCACCGGTCAAACTAAAAATGCTGTGGTTTATCAGGAAAAATTAAACGCTTTTCTTAACGACAAGAGGTTTGAAAAAAGTCCTCTCATTTCAAAAGCGAATGAACTGCTGGCCAAATCAACCGAATACATCGAAAGCACAATCAACAAAGGTGAGGAAATTAAGACATATCAACTAAAATACAGCACCAACACCAGCAAACCTCATATGTGTGTTGTCGTTTTCAACAGAAAAAAAACCCATGCCAAACTCATCGAAAAAAAATTTAAAGACTACCTTAAATACTATAAAGAAGCCAACCTGTCTGTAGAGATACTCTCCATATCCGATACATCCTATGCGATTGTTACAAAAACCTTTGAGGCTATGTACCCCTCTAAAAGGTATATGGAATCGCTTGGCGAGCCCACATCGTTCTTAAAAATGTATGAGCCCTACATATATGACAAATTCATAATTTCAGATTACAACTATAAAATTTTTGCTGCCAATAAAAACATACATATCTATCGGGAGTTTTACGAAAAAAATTATTAAGCCTTTTCGAATTTACCACGGAAATATTTTTAAATTTCACTTAACGTTTCTTTATAACCTTTTAAACCTACCACTATGAAAGCAATTGGAAAATTTATTTTACTGGAACTCTCTGAGTTTAGCGAATGGCTTTCAATGCAGCAAGTCACTCGCAAGATCACACTCATACAGCAACATCATACCTACATGCCGGGCTATAAACAGTTTAAAAAAAATAATCATTTTGAACTTTGCATGAGCATGGAAAAATTTCATATGGAAAGAGGTTTTGCCGAAATAGCCCAACACTTTACTACTTTTCCGGATGGAACCATCATGTACGGGCGAAACCTCAACACCATACCTGCGGGCATAAAAGGAGCTAATACGAATGGAATTTGTATTGAACATCTCGGAAATTTTGACAAAGGAGGCGATAACATGACCGACGCACATCGCCACACTATAATCGAGATGACTAAACAACTCCTTAAACGCTTTAAACTTACTGCCTGCGACCAAACCGTAGTGTATCACCATTGGTACGACCTTACTTTGGGTAAACGCATCAAAAAAGAAGGAACCGGACACACCAAGTCCTGCCCGGGGACGAATTTCTTCGGCGGAAATACTGTAGACGACTTTAACAAAAATTTTCTTCCACTACTATTGAAATAATGCCTTATCATTTGTTTCTTTCTTTGGCAAGTGTGTTTGTCTATATTCCTTATACATTTTGTTGTTTATATTTTCTTATATTCTTTGGCCAATGTATTTGTTTTATGTTACCATAAATATTGATGAAGATATTGAGGAGCAGTGGTTACATTGGATGTACGAGCGATGCACACTTCTGGTATCAGGTATTTCTGCATCATACAAAGTTCTTAAACCTGTAAATGCAGAACAGTTTGGTGGAAACACTTACTCATTTCAGTTTATTCTCGATGAAAAAATATCTGCACAACATTTTGAGGAACAGTATAACGAACTAATAGGCAAATTGATGTATAAAAATTTTAAGGATAAATTTGCCGAGTTTCGTACATTGTTGGAAATAATAAAAGATTAAGACTTCAGTAAATCTTATGCCGAAAATAGCTTTAGTGGTAGAAAATTTGAGCGAATTGGAAAAGTCTTCAGCCATAAATCAGGTGAAGACGCTGACCAATTTAAGCATAGTCGAAATTAAGGAGCGTGTTTTAGATAAAATTCCGTTGTATCAATGCACACTTTATGGTACAGACCATGATGAGAAGTGCAAAATGTTGCGGCAATGGCTACAACTGGCAGAAAATAAAAAGTTCAAAATACGCATTTACAAAATTAACGTCAGCGATGATTTTACACTGATCAACGATGTAGCTCCGTACGAAATAGATGAAGAAGATCTGTACGCACTGTTTGAGGCAAAATGACTCTATCTGCTTAAATATAGATTTCTTTCGCTGTATATCTTTTCGAAAAATTCATCATCAAGGTCTTTTATGAAATAGATAGCCTCTCCGGTTGATTTCATCTCCGGCCCTAGCTCTTTGTTTACATTAGGAAATTTGTTGAAAGAGAATACCGGTACTTTTATAGCGTATCCCTCTTTGTGAGGATTAAATTTAAAGTCTTTTACTTTCTTATCGCCCAGCATAACCTTGGTGGCATAGTTCACATAGGGTTCCCTGTAGGCCTTGCATATAAAAGGTACAGTGCGGGAAGCGCGTGGGTTAGCTTCTATCACGTATACCACTTCATCTTTTACGGCAAATTGTATGTTGATGAGGCCTACTGTATTCAGGGCAAGTGCAATTTTTTTTGTGTGTTGCTCTATTTGTTTTATCTCAAGATTACCAAGATTGAAAGGAGGCAGCACGGCGTTAGAATCGCCGGAATGAATACCGGCGGGCTCTACGTGTTCCATAATACCAATGATGTATACATCTTCCCCATCGCATATTGCATCCGCTTCGGCCTCTATGGCACCATCTAAAAAGTGATCAATCAGTATTTTATTTTCAGGCATGTCTTTGAGTATATTTATGACATGCTCTTCCAGTTCTTTTTCATTGATGACAATCTTCATACTTTGTCCTCCCAACACATAAGAAGGCCTCACTAACAGAGGGAAGCCGAGTTCTTTACTAAGTTCAATTGCTTCTTCTGCAGATTGCACGGTGCCAAATTTCGGATAGGGAATGTTGTTTTCTTTAAGTAGAGTGGAGAAACTGCCCCTGTCTTCAGCAAGATCAAGAGACTGAAAACTTGTACCAATAATTTTTATCCCGTAGCGGTGTAATTTTTCTGCAAGTTTCAATGCAGTCTGTCCGCCCAGTTGCACAATAACTCCCTCGGGTTTTTCATGAAGAATGATTTCATAGATATGTTCCCAAAACACTGGTTCAAAATAAAGCTTATCAGCAATGTCGAAGTCGGTAGATACGGTTTCGGGATTGCAGTTTATCATTATAGTTTCGTATCCGCATTCTTTAGCTGCAAGCACGCCGTGCACACAACAGTAATCAAATTCAATGCCTTGCCCTATGCGGTTGGGGCCGGAACCTAATACAACTATTTTTTTGCGGTCGGATACGATGGATTCGTTTTCGCCATCAAATGTAGAGTAGTAATAAGGAGTTTTGGCTTCAAACTCGGCAGCGCAGGTATCAACGAGCTTATATACACGTTTTATACCGAGTTGCATACGTTTGTCAAAAACATGGCTTTCCAGGCATCCCAGCAAATGAGCAATCTGGCGGTCGGCATATCCTTTTTGTTTGGCTGTTCTCAGTAAGTGCTCGGGAATAGTGTTAATGTCGTATTTTTGAATTTCTTTGTCAATCAGATAGAGCTCTTCAATTTGTGAGAGAAACCATTTATCAATTTTAGTGAGTTGTTGAATGTTTTTGAAAGACATACCCATGTGGAAAGCGTCTTTGATATGAAAGAGGCGGTCGCTGCTGGGGTTTTCCAGACTATGAGTAATTTTTTCCAGGTCAGTGAGTTCTTTTCCATCGGCACCTAAACCATTGCGTCTTATTTCAAGCGATTGACAAGCCTTTTGCAAGGCTTCCTGAAAGTTCCGTCCTATGCCCATTGCCTCTCCAACAGATTTCATCTGCAACCCCAACGTTTTATCAGCTCCTTTGAATTTGTCGAAGTTCCAGCGAGGCACTTTTACCACTACATAATCGAGAGCGGGTTCAAAGTAGGCACTGGTAGTTTTGGTGATGGCATTAGGGATTTCATCCAGGTTGTATCCTATGGCCAGCTTGGCCGCTACTTTGGCAATAGGATATCCTGTAGCTTTAGAGGCAAGTGCTGATGAGCGCGACACACGGGGATTTATCTCTATTCCGATTATATCGTTGGTGTCAGGATTCAGGGCAAACTGTACATTACAGCCGCCCGCAAATTGTCCTATGCCATTCATCATTTTTATGGCCATGTCTCGCATTTTTTGGTATATGGTATCGGGCAGAGTCATGGCGGGTGCTACCGTTATGGAGTCGCCGGTATGAATACCCATGGGGTCAAAATTTTCGATAGAGCAAACGATAATGACATTACCTAAGTTATCGCGCAAGAGTTCAAGTTCATATTCTTTCCAACCCACTATACTTTGTTCAATGAGTACTTCATGAATAGGCGAAGCATGAAGCCCGGCAGTGAGTGCGGCATCGAACTTGTCTGGAGAGTTTACAAATCCGCCGCCTGTGCCTCCTAAAGTAAAGGATGGCCTGATTACCAAAGGGAAGCCTATTTCCTGAGCTATTTCTTTTCCTTGCAAAAAAGATGTAGCGGTTTCCCCTTTACACACTCCTATACCGAGTTCCAGCATTTTCAGGCGAAACTTTTCGCGGTCTTCTGTGGTTTCAATGGCTTTTATATCTACTCCGATTATGCGAACGCCGTATTTTTTCCATATGCCGGCTTTTTCGCATTCTATGGCTAAGTTCAAAGCCGTTTGCCCTCCCATAGTGGGCAGCACGGCATCTATATGTTTGTGTTTTTCTAAAATTTTTATGATAGATTTCTTCTCCAAGGGCCACAGATATACATTGTCAGCCGTTACGCTATCCGTCATTATGGTAGCGGGGTTTGAATTGATGAGTGTGACCTCTATACCTTCTTCTCTGAGCGACCTTGCTGCTTGTGAACCGGAGTAGTCAAACTCACAGGCCTGGCCTATAATGATTGGGCCGCTACCTATTATGAGCACAGATTTAATGCTATTATCTCTTGGCATTTTGTACTTAGTAATTTAGTTTTTATACAACATTCTGAGGGTTTGTGATCTTTTTGGCCATCTTAATATTTCAAAGTAATAAACCTCAACTTCCTAAACCCACAAACAAATTGCACAAAGGTATTGCAAAAAGTATTTAATCAAAATGCATACAATGTTAAATGTTAAAAATAAATCCAACAATTTTTACCTCTATTGCATGTAGGATTTTTCCGCTAAAAACATGTTTGCTCTTTGTCGCTTACTGTGCTATTAATTCTGATATATTTTTTACTTTTGCATTCTTCATGTCTTTTAGAAGATGGAACATATTCGCAACTTTTGCATAATAGCTCATATAGACCATGGTAAAAGCACTCTGGCTGACAGGCTTTTGGAGTTTACCAAAACAATAAATCAGCGCCAAATGCAAGACCAGGTGCTGGATGATATGGAACTGGAAAAAGAGCGAGGCATCACCATAAAAAGCCATGCTATACAAATGGATTATACCTATGAAGGCAAAAAGTATGTCCTCAACCTGATTGATACTCCCGGCCATGTAGATTTTTCATATGAAGTGTCGCGTTCAATAGCTGCTTGCGAAGGTGCCCTTTTGCTGGTGGATGCCTCACAGGGAATACAGGCGCAAACCATTTCAAATTTATATCTGGCCCTGGAGAATAATCTGGAGATAATACCTGTCCTTAACAAGATAGATTTACCCGGAGCTATGCCTGAGGAAGTAAAAGACCAAATGGTAGACCTCTTGGGTTGCGACCGCAATGGAATCATTGCAGCATCAGGCAAAGAAGGTATAGGTATAGATTTAATTTTAGAAGCTATAATCAAAAGGATACCTCCTCCTAAAGGCGATAAAAACGCACCCTTACAGGCATTAATATTTGATTCGGTATTTAACTCTTTCAGAGGTATAGAAGTAATATTCCGATGTTACAATGGAGTGATAAGAAAAGGTGACAAAGTAAAGTTTGTAGCTACCGGCAAAGAATATATAGCCGATGAAGTCGGTATATTGCGACTGAACAAAGAGCCACGCGAAATGGTAGAAGCAGGCGATGTAGGCTATCTCATATCCGGTATAAAAAGTGCTAAAGAGGTCAAAGTAGGTGATACTATCACACATGTTGCTAATCCTTGCGAAAAGGCCATCAAAGGTTTTGCTGAGGTAAAACCTATGGTTTTTGCCGGTGTTTATCCGGTTGATACTTCCGAATTTGAAGATTTGCGCGATGCCATGGAAAAACTACAACTCAACGATGCTGCATTGGTATGGGAAGTAGAAACTTCTATGGCCTTAGGCTATGGCTTCCGATGTGGGTTTTTAGGTATGCTGCACCTTGAGATAGTGCAGGAACGCCTGGAAAGAGAATTCAACCAAACGGTCATTACCACGGTACCTTCCGTGCAGTTTTGGGTGTTCGATACTAAAGGGAACAAGCACATTGTAAATGCTCCTTCCGAAATGCCCGATCCCTCCAAGATAGACCATGTGGAAGAACCTTTTATAAAGGCTCAAATCATCACCAAGTCAGAGTTCATTGGTCCGATCATGAAATTGTGCATGGACAAACGCGGTATATTAAAAAATCAAACCTACCTCACAGCCGAACGTGTAGAAATGAATTTTGAAATGCCGCTTTCCGAAATGGTTTTCGACTTTTTTGACAAATTGAAATCTATTTCCAGAGGTTATGCTTCTCTCGATTATGAATTGATTGGATACAGAGAATCCAACATGGTTAAGTTGGACATTCTTCTCAATGGAGATAGAGTAGATGCGCTCTCTGCTATTGTGCACCGAGATAGAGCATATGAATGGGGTAAAAAACTTTGTGAGAAACTTAAAGAACTCATTCCGCGCCAGCAATTTGAGATAGCTATACAAGCTGCCATCGGCTCCAAAATCATTGCTCGCGAAACCATAAGCGCTTTACGCAAAGACGTACTCGCAAAATGCTATGGAGGCGACATCTCTAGAAAAAGGAAACTTTTAGAAAAGCAGAAAAAAGGAAAGAAAAGAATGCGCCAGGTTGGAAACGTTGAAATTCCGCAAGAAGCTTTTATGGCTGTATTGAAGATTGAATGAAAGAAAATAAATTTCATTGTCAGTATTTATAGTGAGTTTGAAATTCCACAACTTTTACTTAGTTTACTTGTGGAAATGCGTCACAACCTTACTGTTCATTTCTTGGTGAACCTATCTATCACATCGTTTGGCTTATATGATTGTCTTTTTAGGTTGAAGGCTATCATCGAGTGGGTTTCCTATGCGTTTGCAAAAAACTTCACGAAATTTTGCGATTTTTAAAAATCAAATGGTCTGATGTTCCACTTTAAACTTCTTTACAACTATGCCCGTAAGAATGACTGAAGACGACAACAGAAGCAACAGAGATAATCGTGGAGGTGGGAGCTCCGGCGGTAGCTGGGGTTGGATTGCTTTGCTAGGATTTTTGTTTTTTGCATTTCGCAAGTATCCCAAGCTTACGATTGCCGTATTGATAATACTTGCAATAGGGTACTTTTTTTGGGGAGGTTCTATCGGTAATAGCCCGACATCAGGAGGAGTAAGCAAGGGATGTGCCATGAAGCTGGAAGTATTTGACCGGGCAGAAGTGTTTGAACCACTGGCTTCTGAGAAAAACAGTTTGCCTGCTCGCGTAACCCTGGAAAAATATTGTCCGGAACGTCTTAGTCAAGGGCAGCAAGGTTCATGCGTAGGATGGGCAAGCGCATATGCAGCACGTACCATATTGGAGGCAGTTGCAACTGGTGCTGATCCGAATGAAATATGTTTCAGCCCCTCATTTTTGTATAATCAAATTGGGTTGGAAGGTTGCCAGGGAGCATACATTGTAGATGCCATGAATGCAATGATGGAAATCGGGTCATTGCCTAAGAGGCTATTTCCATATGATCCGAACAGTTGTTCCAGACAACCTACTGATGCAGAGAAAACAGAAGCCTCGCGGTATCTCATATGCGGGTACAATCGCTTAACTTTAGACCATAACAAATATGAAATTGATTTACTCGCCATCAAACAAAATATAGCTCAGGGAGCTCCTGTTGTCATAGGCATGGATGTAGGAGGAACATTTGAGTCGGAACAAATATATGGTGCAAATATGTGGCGCCCTACTCAAGATGATTATAACAATAAAGATAGATTTGGCGGACATGCTATGTGTGTAATCGGATACGATGACACACACGAGGGTGGTGCTTTTCAAATCATGAATAGTTGGGGAAAAGAATTTGGTAACAACGGACTGTTCTGGATGAAATACGAAGACTTTAGACATTTCATCCGTGAGGCCTATGGCTTGTATCCATTGGCGAAAAAAAATAGTGAGAATAAAAATAAACTCAATGTTACTTTTGGGTTGGTTGACAACGCTACTAAAAACTACATAAGAGTTGAAAAAAAGGCTGGTAATGTGTTTGAAACTCCTGTATTACAAAAAGGCACAAGATTCAAAATTGAAATAAATAATTCAGAGGAATGTTATACCTACATATTTGGCCAGGAAACGGATGGTTCATGCTATGTGTTGTTCCCATACACACCTAAACATTCTCCCTATTGTGGAATCACAGGCACGCGTTTGTTCCCTAAAAATGAATCGCTGGAGTTAGACCAACTGGGCTCTAAAGATATAATGGCTATTGTTGTTTCTAAAAAACAACTCCATTACGAGGAAATAAAAAATGCCGCAAACCGATCGGGTTATAAAAATTTTAAAAGTATGCTTGAGTATGCACTCGGCGATATTTTGACGGATGCTACCATGAAAGGCGGCGATGTGGTAAGCATAAACAGTGACAATGCTGAAGGGAAGGCCGCATTGATGGTGTTTGAAATTAACAAAAAATAATTCCAGCGAGAGGCAACTGGCTTCTTCTCTGCAGTTGAACCAGACTTGAGATGTGAATGATTATTAGTTCCGTGTTTTATATGATAAAAGGACAAATGAATAGTTATTTCAACAGTTTAGTAAGAATGTATATGGAGTTGTTTTGAAATCAGTAACTGATATTTTTAAACTCCACCCTACGATTGAGTTTTCTTTTTCTTGGTCTGTGTTGTTGTAAATAGTTTTGGAGCCTCTATGAAGATACTGTCCCAAAAAGTGTGTATGAAGTGTAGTTGTTTTTTTTTACAAACATAGTACTTTTTTTATTTGTTACATACTTGCAT
>JANWYS010000032.1 GCA_025054875.1 Cytophagaceae bacterium
TCATCAACGAGCAAGAAATAGCCATAGGGTATGGCTTGCCATCAGGAATGTATATACTTCAACTATATCATAATGATAAGGTAAAATGTGTACGAATAATCAAAAACTAATCTTAACCGGTATTCCACAAAAAATAAAAAATCCTCGCACGCGGGGAGCGTGCAAGGATCCACTAAACACTATAATACTTATGAAAACTACTCTACTTAAGCACTTTAACGAAAATTGTATTTCAGGGTTACATATTCATGAAAAAAAATTAAAAAAATTTCATGATACAAAACTTGGTTGAAGATTCATGAAAAAAACTAATTAAATGCTTAAAAAATAAACTTTGTTAATGTGTTTACGTAAACATGTAAATGGTTTTTTAATGAACAAAATGTTAAAGGCGTAAAATTATGAAGAGATATCTACATTTATTTGTTATTTTTATTGTGCCCTTGATGCTGGATGCTGCACCCGGCACCATCACTCAATTTATTAAAATTGACCAATTTGGCTACACGACCACTGCACAAAAAATTGCCGTTATCAGTGACCCTCAAACCGGATACAATGCGGCACTTGCCTTTAACCCTTCCACAGGAACTAACCAATATCAAGTGCGGCGTTGGACGGATGATGTATTTGTATTCAGTGGAACCATTACTGCCTGGGGAGGCGGAGCTACCCATGCTCAGTCGGGCGATAGAGTGTGGTGGTTCGATTTTTCTTCCTTAACCATACCGGGCAGCTACTATGTATTTGACGTGGGCAACAACGTGGGCTCTTATCGCTTCGAAATAAATGATTGTGTATACATGGATGTGTTGAAACATGCAGTACGGTCATTTTATTACCAACGATGTGGTGTTGCCAAAACAGCTGCACATGCCGGCGCAGGCTGGGCCGATGCTGCCTGCCATATAGGCACCCAGCAAGACACGGATTGCCGCTTGTACAACAACACTGCACCTGCAACCTCCAGAAATCTCTCCGGTGGTTGGCACGATGCAGGCGATTACAACAAATACGTAAACTTCACTTGGGGCACACTCATAGATTTGTTGTTAGCCTATGAAGAAAATCCCTCCGTGTGGCGCGATGACTACGGAATACCCGAATCCGGAAACGGCATTCCCGATCTGCTCGATGAAGTAAAATTTGAACTGGACTGGCTTCTCAAAATGCAGCAACCTGATGGTTCTGTATTGAGTATTGTAGGTGGAGGGGGAACATATCCTCCCTCTGCTGATGTGGCATTCAGAAGATATGGCCCTGCCAATACTTCTTCAGCACTTACCTGTGCAGGCGTATTCGCTCTGGCTTCTATTCAGTTCAACAGCATCGGCATGACCGCATACGCCACAACGTTGAGAAATGCTGCCATCAATGCATGGAATTGGGCCAATACCAATCCCAATGTTACCTTCTATAATTCAGGGTTGGTAGGTGCCGGTGAACAAGAACTCAATAATGACGACCGCTGGGAACGCAAACTTTTTGCCTCTGTGTTCCTCTATGCAGCCACTGGAAATACTACCTATCGCAATTATTTCGATTCCAATTACGGTGCTCACCCCGGAGGCGGATATTGGTACAGTTGGTGGTATGCTTATCCCTTTGAAATGGATGGCATGGATGCCATGCTCTATTATACCAAACTTCCCGGAGCTACGCCGGCAGTAGTTACTAATATCAGAAACCGATACTCAAACTCCGTAAGCACCGGAAATACCGACAACCTTCCCAGCTTTACAGGACAAACCGATGCATACCGCGCATATCTTAGCAATTCCAACTACACATGGGGGAGCAACAGAACCAAATGTCACCAAGGCCTCATGTTTTGGAACATGCTTACCTATAACATGGATGCTGCAAACGCTACCAATTACAGAAATGCCGCCTCCGGATTTATTCACTACATGCATGGCGTTAATCCCAATAGTTTTGTATATCTCAGTAATATGAATAACTATGGCGCTGAAAACTCGATCAATGAATTTTATCATACATGGTTTTATGATGGAAGTCCATTATGGGATAGAGTAGGAACCTCTACATATGGGCCTGCACCAGGTTTTGTCCCGGGAGGACCTAACCCCTCATGGAGCCTTGATGGATGTTGTCCCTCCAGTTGTGGATCTCCGGCTAACAATGCGTTATGCGTAACTCTTCAACCTCCTGCTGGACAACCCCAGCAAAAAGCCTATCGGGATTGGAATACCTCATGGCCGCAAAATTCATGGGCAGTCACCGAAAACGGTATTTACTATCAAGCTGCATACATTAAACTTCTCTCCAAATTTTGTAACGGTTCATGCGGGCCTCTCTCTTTAGACTCGATGAAATCCCAAAACCCAAATACAGACGCAGCAAATTACTCCATCCACATATATCCTAATCCTGCTGATAATTACGTAATAGTTGAGATAGTTAATAAGACTATACAAGCGATTACACCATCACACTCTCTGACGTGTTGGGTAAAACATTATTTGAAGAGAAATGCTCTGCTGATAATGGCTTGTTGACAAAACGAATAGACATGCAAAATTATCTCCCCGGCATCTACACGGTGAAATGTACAGGCATATCCGGATCACACAGCAAACAACTCATTGTAAAATAAACCCTCTTAAACTTTTGCAATATTTACCTTGCTGAGGATCTTGTCTATAATGTACCTGGTGGTGATGCCCTCAGCCTCTGCTTCATAGTTCAGAATGATACGATGCCCCAAAATGTCGTGTATTACTTCCTTTATATCTTCAGGCAATACGTAATCTCTTTCATTGAAATATGCAATGGCTTTTGCCGCTAAATTCAAACTTATTGTAGCACGGGTAGAAGCACCATACTGAATATATTTCGATTCTTCCTGCAATCCATATTCCTGAGGCTTTCGCGTAGCAAAAATCAATTCTATAATATACCTTTCCAGCGACTCGGTGATGGTTACATTATTAATTTCATTGCGTATGGCAAATATATCTTCCTTGCTCAAAATCACTTTTACCTGATATCGGTTGTTCATGTTCGACATACGCCGCATCACCTCAAGCTCTGAATCTTTATCCAGATAACTGGGATATACTTTCATCATAAAACGGTCTACCTGTGCCTCAGGAAGAGGGTAAGTACCTTCTTGCTCTATTGGATTTTGAGTTGCCAATACCAAAAATGGTTTATCTAGATCATATGTAGCATCTCCTATGGTTACTTGCCGCTCTTGCATAGCTTCAAGCAATGCGGATTGTACTTTGGCTGGCGAACGGTTTATCTCATCTGCCAGAATCAGGTTTGCAAATATAGGGCCCTTTTTTACCTCAAATTCACTGCGCTGTTGGTTGTAAATCATTGTCCCAATGATATCGGCAGGTAACAAATCCGGAGTGAATTGTATGCGATGAAAATCCAGATCCAATACCTTTGCCAGTGTTTTTATCGTCAGTGTTTTCGCCAAACCTGGCACACCTTCTAACAACACATGTCCATTTGTAAACAATCCTATCAGCAACCGGTTTATCATATATTGCTGTCCTACTACGACTTTGCCGGTCTCATTGATGACTTCTTTGATTTTTTCCTGATGCAACTTGATTTGTTCTTTTGCTGTTAGCTCCTCTACTTGTTCCATGCAACAAATATAGCAATAAAATTTCCTAATACCTTTTTGCTTTCATCAAGTCGCATACCAAATATATTTTCATATTCGCCAGTAGAAAGCATATTTGAGTTACATATCAGAGCATTGATTGGAGCTTAACCGTGAAAAATACAATCGTTTTTCGTCACATCGTTCACAATATAGAACATATTCTCACAGGCATTTGTACCGTAAAACCCTATCACCACCATGCTATAGATAAGCTGAAAAATTTTACAAAGACAATAATTAATGTTGTCTTGACAAATCAGCTATATTCTCATACCTTGCCGCTGCTAATTTGAAAATACGATGAGGAAAAAAATTGTTGCCGGAAACTGGAAAATGAATAAAAACTTTGATGAGGCAATGGCTTTAGCCTCCGAAGTAAAAAACATGGTAAACACAGAAGTAACCAACAACACCATAGTAGTCTTGTGTGTGCCCTTCCCTTTTCTTTATCCGGTAGGCAAGCTACTGGAAGGTTCGCGTGTGGCATTGGGAGCGCAAAATGCACATGAAAAGGAGGCCGGTGCTTATACCGGTGAGGTATCTGCAGGGATGTTAAAATCTGTAGGAGCTACCTATGTCATCCTCGGCCACAGTGAGCGCAGAGAATATTTTAAAGAAACAAACACTCAACTCGCAGAAAAAATAAACTTAGCTATCAAACATGGCTTCACCCCCATATTTTGCTGCGGCGAAAGCCTTGACCAAAGAAATCAAAACATCCATATATCGTTTGTAAAAAGCCAATTAGACGAAAGCTTGTTTCACTTATCCGAATCTGATTTCAAAAAAATAGTAATCGCCTACGAACCCATATGGGCTATCGGCACCGGAGTGACAGCCACAACTGAACAAGCTCAGGAGATGCATAATGAAATTCGCCAACATATAGCCTCCAGGTATGGAACATCGGTAGCCAGTGAAATCTCAATACTTTACGGAGGCAGTTGCAAACCCGACAATGCAAAAGAACTCTTCGCCTGCCCTGACGTGGATGGAGGCCTCATTGGTGGTGCCTCTCTCAAGGCTCGCGACTTTGTGGATATCATAAAATCTTTTTGATTCATTGCTTGAACTGGATAGAAGTTTCCATCCATACTACTTCTACGGAACTCGCAGAAATTTTGCTTGCCGAACTTTCTGAATCAGGGTATGATTCTTTTTTAGAAACCCCATATGGCATTGATGCCTATATCAAGGAGGAATTATATGATGAAACGGTATTGTTTGAATTGAAAAAAAAATATTCCGTTATTTTTCCCTTTTCGTACACAGTAAAAATAATTCCACAAAAAAACTGGAATGAGGAATGGGAGAAAAATTTTGAGCCGGTAGTGGTTGCTAATCGTTGCATAGTGAGGCCTCCTTTTTTTACACCTATGGAAACCTTTCCATATGACATTGTAATTCAACCTAAAATGTCGTTTGGAACAGGCCACCATGCCACCACACAAATGATGGCCGAATTTCTCATTGAAAATCCCCCGGCAAAACAACGCGTGTTAGATATAGGGACAGGCACAGGTATACTGGCAATATTGGCAGAGAAACTGGGCGCCAATCACGTAGATGCTGTTGATAATGACCCTATATGCTTTGAGAATTGCAACGAAAATTGTACCTTAAATGCTTGTAATCTTGTTCAAACTTATCTGGGAGACGTGCGTACTGCACCAATATCTAAAACAGGTTATGATGTGCTTTTGGCCAACATTACCAAAAACGTTCTGCTGGATGAGTTCGATAACTATTATGCCTTGATGAATCACGGCGCTACTTTGTACATCAGCGGTTTCTATGAAACCGATCAGGAAGATTTGAAATGCGCTGCAATAAAATCGGGCTTTGTACAGTTATCGAAAAAAAACAAGAACGATTGGGCTGCAATGGCATTTAAAAAAATATAGGAAATGAAAATAAGGTTGTGTTTATCATTATGGATGTTCTGTTCATCCTTTGTTGTTTTTTCGCAATATAAATTTTCCTCCGATCCGGCTACCTTTCCGCAGGATGTGAATGCCATGTTTGTCAATACCAAACAACCTTCAGCCATGCAAACCGGCACAGCATTTCTTTCTGCTTTCCCCACATTCAGCAACGACCACCAAAAAAAGATAATCGAGACTTCACAAAAACTCGCCAAATCAAAAAAAATGCGTGCCACACCACACTTTGCTGATTTTTTCTCCTCACTCGTTGCCGCTAAAAATAAAGGCTTATCCAATGCCAACATTGATACATTACTTATCATCGTTAACACTCTCGTAGACAAAATGGATGCTAACCAATTCGGTACAGTGTTGCAGACTTTGAACCACATCCTTGAGTACAGCATGCTTTACAAATCGTCTTACAACCGCTTGAGATTTTCCGGAGGCTCTTTCAGTTTCAGATACATTCAATCTGCTCAAAACAACGTAGACTTTAGCGACGATGCCACACAGGATACCACTTCTAACCAGCAAAACTATTTCAGCGATTGGGATACTCAAGAAATCAATGACACAGGTTTTGGCACTCTCGAAGATCAAAAAAATAAAAAAGTTGACCTGTTGGATGTTGGTTATAACTATCCGACACAACCTCAAAGGGAAGGAGCAATTGTAGAGTTTACGAATGTAGACCTGTCCTTTGCAACCGCTTCTGATTCGGCCGTATTGAGAAATACCAATGGATATTTACTCTTGAGCAAAGGAAATATTTTCGTAGGTAAGGGAGGAACAATGGATTGGAGTTCAGCAGGCCTTGCCCCGGGAGAAATCGTATGCACCATGCGAGAATTTAACTTCCCGGTAAAGAATACAAGATTTGTTTCTGAGGGAGCTTTATTAAGCTACAAATCAAAAGTAGACTCCCTGATTGAAGGCATCTTTGAATACAAAGAAGTGAAGGTAAAATCTAAAGCCGACGCACAGCACCCACGCTTCAAATCTTTCAAAAGCAACATTGATGTAAAAGGATTAGACGCTAACATTACATACAAAGGCGGATTCTCACTCGCAGGAAGAAAAATTTTTAGTTCATCTGTTGATGAGGGTTTTGCTACCATAATTATCAAACAGGACGGAAAGCCCAAAATAAAGGCTGAGTCAAACCGCTTTGAATTAGGCGACTCCGTCATTAGCTCAAACTTTGCCTATCTCACTTTATATATAGAAGAGGACTCTATCTATCATCCCGGCACGGTGTTTCAATACAATAAGCAAACCTCAACTATGCGTGTATTAAAAAAAGAAGGCTTTGGTTATGCTCCTTTTATTGACACCTATCACAAGCTTGAAATCATTTGCGATGAAGTTATCTGGGACTTAAATAAAAAAGAAATTGAATTCAATATTATTAATGCTAAAAGCCATATACCGGCAACCTTTGAATCTGAAGACTTTTTCAACCTGGACAAATTTTATAAACTACGTGGGCTCTACAGGTTTCATCCCTTGCAGGTGATTGTAGCACATGCCGATAAAATACGTTTTGATGAGTTCTATGCTTCCGATGTTGCCCGTAATATTGGCGCCGATCCTACCACTTTCAAAGGCGCCATGGTCATGCTGATGAAATTAGGCTACATTGACTTTAATGTAAAAACCGGACTCATTCGCTTACGGCCAAAAGCACGGCATTACGTGATCTCAAGCCGCAACAAAAAGGATTACGACAACATCACATTCATCTCTCTTAATCCTGCCGGATACAACGCTTCTCTTAATGTAGAAACACACGAAATCCTTGTTCGAGGGGTTGACCGCATTTACATCAGCGACTCCCTGAAAGTAAATTTTACTCCAGACAATAAACAAATCTCTATCGAAAAAAACCGCAACTTCAAGTTTGACGGACAAATCAATACGGAGAACTTCCAATTCGTGGGAAAAAAATTTGAATTCGTTTACGACAGTTTCCTGGTTCACATGCCGGAAATAGATCAAATAAGGCTTGCCGTTACTACCAAATCCAAAAACAAAAAAAACACCAAAGACACTTCTGACGTACATTCCAAATCACGGATATTGGGCAATGAGCTCCGATATTCTTCAGGTACGCTTTACATCAATCGTCCCGATAATAAATCCGCTAGAAAAAAACTTGCTCAATACCCCATATTCGATGCAAACACCGGAGCATCTGTCTACTTCAACAAGAAAAACATAAACGGAGGCGCTTACGATACGACCGTGCAGTTTGTTATTCCTCCTTTCCGCTTAGATAGCCTCAGTAGCGACGACCCGCATACCATCGGATTTGATGGTACTTTCAAGTCGGGAGGTATATTCCCTGACTTTAAAGAAAAACTGGTCGTTATGCCCGATTTCTCTCTCGGATTCTCTCATAAAGTACCTAAAGACGGCTACCAGTTATACAAAGGTTCCGGTAAATTTTACAACACGATTACACTCACCAACAAAGGTATAAGAGGTGATGGATACATTAAATATATTTCTACCACACTTTGGTCAAAAGACTTTGTCTTCTTTCAAGACTCTGTACTTACTGAAGGAAGCAAAGCAGAAACCAAACCCGGGCCTCACCCCGATGCACAGGCCGAGGTTACTTTTCCTAAGATGGAAACAAACGAATATCGCCTGAAATGGCTTCCCAAATCTGACAGTATGCTTATTTCCAGCATTAAAAAGCCTTTGAAGTTGTACGATTCTACTGCTTTCTTGTATGGAACTTCCATCATCACGCGTGGGGGTATGCGTGGAAAAGGAATCGTGCATACAAGAGGTTCTGAAACGGAATCATTCAACTATCATTTCGAACAAAAAAAATACGCTGCACGAAATGCTAAATTCAAAATTGAATCTGACGACCCCGACAAGCCTGCTCTGCAAGGTACCGATGTGAAACTGAAATTTGACCTGGAAAACAACATCGCCTACTTCAGCCCGGAAGTAGAAGGTGCGGCAAGTATCTCTTTTCCCTATGTACAATATAAAAGCTCTTTGCAGGATGGTGTATGGCATCTGCAGAATAAAACTGTTACTATGAGCATGCCTGAAGGCGGCGACATTTCAAAATCTTATTTTTATTCTACCCGAAAAGATCAGGATTCACTTGTATACAATGCAACAAAAGGGGTCTACGATATCGAAAAACAAATACTTAACATTTCCGGAGTACCCTACATTAATGTGGCTGATGCTGCTATATATCCGGATAGCGGAAAGGTTATCGTAGAACAAAATGCCGTAATGCGCACTCTCAAAAAAGCAAAAATTGAAATAGACACCGTAAAGAGATATCACTATCTGTACAATGGAACTATAGATATTGAATCTAGGCTAAAATTCAGCGGAGTAGCAACATACCGATACGTAAACCTTGGTGATGATACCCTTGCTATCCGATTTCAGGATTTCAGGCTCGAACCCGGGCGTAAAAAGAAAGAAGGAATGCACACAGTGGCTACAGGCCTTGTAAAAGAGGATGACTCTTTGTTTGTCGGCCCTAAGATAATTTACAAAGGTAAAGTTACTCTTTATGCAGAAAGTCCATATCTGATATTTGATGGGTTCATTAAACTTGACCTTAAAGGAGCGCTCTCCTATTCTGAATGGATAAAGTATAACAACGATGGTGAAACCAAAGAAGTAAGGGTAGATCTCAAGAATGCTGTGTCTGACAACGGTGTACCTCTCTCTACAGGAATTCATATTGATAGAAAAACCAACCAGATATATACCTCATTTATTTCCAAGAAAAATTCCCAAACTGATCCTGATATATTTTTGGCAGATAAATCTTTTCGTTACGATCTCGACTCCAATCATTTCCTCGTGGGCAACATGGACAAATTTGACCAAAAGGTATTTCAAGGCAACAACCTTCGGTATGACGACTCCAAATCTATCATCAAATACTCCGGCAAATTTACCTTGCTTGAACCCAATGATAACATAAAAGCCGTTAGTGCAGGAGACGGCTATGCCAACCTCAATGAAGGTGATTATTCTCTCAGCCCTCTTATAGCTTTCGACATTAAGCTCGACAAAAAAATAACTTCAGCCATGTCCAAAAAATTAAAAGAAGCAGCAGAATATGCCACCGATTCTACAGAGGAATTTCTGACACCAGAGAAACAATTTGAGCAGGAACAAGAACTGTACAGAAAACTCGGCCCCATAATCGGAGACGCAGGAATAGAAAATTATAAAACCAAAAAATCCATGGGGCCAGTTTCCTTACTCTCGCTCAGCAAAGAACTTGGGAAAACTATCACCTTCAAAAACGTAAATCTGAAGTGGTCTAAAATTTATAAATCTTTCTACAGTGTGGGAAAAATTGAAGTGGCCGGCATGCAGAAAACAGACATCAACAAAGCTATTGATGGATATCTGGAAATACGCAAATCCAACAAAGGTGATGTAGTAAACATCTATTTACAGCCTACCGCTTCTACCTGGTTTTTTATATCATACAGCGAAAATCGCCTGTCCATGATATCTTCAGACGATGCGACAAACAAGGCTATATTGGCTAAATCAAAAGGAGAAATGCCTGATCGCAGCAAATTCTATTTCGTAGCTGCTGAGCCTGTCGAAAAACAAAGATTTTTAGTTGAGTTCCGGAATCATTATCTCGGGCAAACCGAAGAGGAGACTCCTGTAGAAGATATTCCCATAGAAACAGAAACCGACCCTCAACAACCCAAAGCTAAACCTGCCGAAAACACCGATATTGACATAAACGAACCTGAAATAGGTGAGGAAAAACCTAAACCTGCTCCCGCTCCCGACACCACAGCAAAAAAGAAAAAGAAAAAAGAACCTAACTATGACCAATATACCCTGCCCGACCAAAATAATGACGCTTCAACCGAAGAAGAAAAAGAAAAAAAAGAGAAACCTACTCTGGAAGACCAGAAACAAAAACAACTCGACCAACAAAAAGTAAAAGACTTATTCAGATAGTAAAGCTATCTTCACTACACAAGATCATGAATCTGCTTATAGATTCCGGAAATACCTCTACGAAAGCTGCCATATATCAGTATGGAAAAGCTATTACCTTTTTCAAGCCCTTTTCATTTGAAGAAATAGAAAAAATAAAATTAAACTACTCAATTAGTCGTGTCATCATATCCTCTGTAAACAAAGATTATGACACCTTAAAAGCCTCACTCCCCGATTCGCTTGAATGTATAATACTAACTTCCGACACGCCTCTACCTGTACGAGTGAATTATTCCACACCGCAAACTTTAGGTCCGGATAGAATTGCAGCCGCATGTGGTGCACACTTACATTATCCTGACCAGCATTGCCTGATAATAGATGCCGGAACCTGTATCACATACGACTTCTTGCATCGCACTGAAGGTTATCTGGGGGGCTCCATATCGCCGGGCATAGAAATGCGCTTTAAAGCATTAAATGCTTACACAAGCCGACTACCCTTGTTGCAAAAAACTATACGTACACCGCTTACAGGAAAAAATACCGAACAATCTATTCTCAGCGGTGTGCTCAATGGTGTCCTGCAAGAGGCAAAAGGTATTATTACAGAATATCAACTTCTCTACAACCCGCTGAAAATAATAGTTACAGGAGGTGATACAGATTTTTTTGAAACTAATTTAAAACCCACCATCTTTGCAATCCCCAATCTTGTGTTTGATGGGTTAAACAGTATACTCGAATATAATGTACATAAAGTCTGATCTGATTTCAATTCTACTTCTTTTGTCTTTCAGTGTCGCTCATGCACAAGGCTTGGGAAATTCTCCGTATTCTTCTCTCGGCTTCGGTGAACCTGCCTACGAAAACGGCTCCATACTAAACACGGGTATGGGCAATGCAGGCGTTGCCGTAAGGCATCATCACTTCATTAATTTTTTAAATCCGGCCTGCCTGGCTAATAATCCTCGCATCAGGATTGACTCTCTCGCAAAACTTGATTTTGCCATGATTTCTCAAAGAAAAAACATCTCCATACAAAATGTGAAAGAAACCACAGGAGGCATTAACCTGTCGTACATAGCCATAGGGCTACCTCTTAGTAAAATATGGGGCAGTGCTTTCGGATTCCGGCCATTCTCTACCGTGCAATACAATTACTCCTATCAACTCCCCGTAACAGGCGACACAACCACCACCGTGACTTACAAAAATACCTCCAGCGGTGGCATTTATAAATTATTTTTCAGCAATGGTTTCGGCATTACCAAAAACATCACCTTTGGCGTAGAAACCTCTTATCTTTTCGGCAACATTAACAACAAAATCATGGCTAATATTCCTTCCACAGGAACATTCCTAAATGGATTTCGAATAGTTCATCGCCACACCGGTATAGAGATGAAGCCCGGCATCCGGTATCGTGCAGAATTGTTCAAAAAAATCAAAGACTCTTCTATTTACAAAAAATTAAATCTATCCGGCACAACCTCTAAAACCAAACGAATCAGCAAAGGATGGTTTTTAAACCTTGCTGCCACATACGATTATTTTACTCCAATCAAACGCACTACCGAAACATTCCTTTATAACGAGACCGATAAAAATGTCTTGTTGAATGATACTTTAGTATCGTCAATATCACAGAACGTGCAATTTGCACAGGGCATTCGCACAGGTTTCAGTATTGAAAAACCTATGCTTTTTTGTTTTGCCGCCGACTTCTCTTACTATCCCTGGTCTGTATACAAACCCGATTCCTATACAAGCTCGAGAAATATTTATTGCTTCTACGCCGGAGCGGAGTACTCACCCAATGGACAAAAAAGCAATCGCGCAAAAACATACAGAATTGGGTTTAACTATGTTCAACTACCATTCCTGACAAGCCAGGGTTACACCACAACAGACATGAATGTATCTGCCGGCATCACTGTTCCTTTTGGTAAAAGGCCGGCATATTGGTTCCCTGTATTACCCAAATTCAATGTGGCCATTGTAGCCGGACAACGTAAAGCGTCTTCCTCTTATATCAATGAAAAATATCTGAAACTTTGCTTCAGCTTGCTTATTAGCGAAAAATGGTTTACCGTACCTAAATTTAACTAAGCTGGTGTCAAAAAATGAAACGTTTTAAAACACTTCTTCTGCTTTGTTCAAACCACATGTGTTTTTTTTTAATTTGTATTTCATTGTACTCTTGCTTCAACAGCAACAAGCAGATGCAGGAGATGAGGCCTTACACAGGACCAATTATGGAAGCTGAAGATGTAATGACTACATACTCAGATTCTGCTCAAAAAAAAGTACGAGTATTTGCACCCCTTCAAACCGAACTGCAAAACGGCGACAGAGAATTCCCCAAAGGAGTGAAAGTAGATTTCTTTGATTGGCGCGATTCGGTTTCCTCCACACTTACCTGTGAGTATGCACAATACATAAAAACTTCGGATCAGTATGTTGTAAAAAAAAATGTTCTTATTCATAACTTAAGGGAGGGAAAAAAACTCAGTACAGAAGAACTCATATGGTTTCCGGCAAATAATAAAATACAAACCGATAAATTTGTACGAATAGATACTCCCAAAGAATCTGTGTGGGGCACAGGACTCACTGCTGCTGACGACTTCAGCTCCTACAGCCTGAACAAAGTGGAAGGATCTTTAAGCCTGCGAAAATGAAACTTCTCGACTCTCTGTTATTCTCGTTTTCCATACTCTTTACATTGATAGGGATACATCAATCTATGAAACATGGATTCAGCAATAGCTACTGGTTGTTTATGATGGCTACGGCTCTGTTTTTCATTTATCATTACAGAAAAAATAAAAATTCGACCGCTCATGACGACACTAATAACAAAAAAAAACCAAAACAACATATCCAAAATAAAAAAGGGCATCTTCATAAAAAAAGATAAGAGTTGCTTAACTTCTCTTTTATAACTACTTTGCATGCCGTTTTTAAAAACACTATATACAAACTACCATGGGTATCATAAACAAAATAAATGAAAAATCCGGAATCATTGTAGGAGCCATAGCCATTGCACTCATTCTGTTTATACTAGGTAATGATATTTTTTCAAACAACCCCGTATTGAATGTATTTGGCAACAAAGTGGCAAAAATGAATGGCAACTCTATAAACACTCGTGAAGTTGATGAGATAATGAAAACAAAAGAATATGAATACCGAATATCCTATCAAAAAGAACCCGGTGAGAATGAGCGTTACATGCTGGATGAACAAGTGTGGAATGAGTTGCTCAATCGTTATGTATTTCAACCTGAGTATGAAAAAATAGGTCTCACCATCACAGACGAAGAGCTCACCGAGCTTACTCAAGGAAGCATGATTCATAATATAGTGCAGCAAGCTTTTGGCTCACAAGATTTCAGCAAAGAAAAAGTTAAAACCTTTCTCAAGCAACTTGATGAAGCAGAAGATAGTGAACAAAAAGAAATGTACCTTAACCGTTGGGCAATGGTGCTTCGTGAAGTCAAACTGGCCAGGTTAAAAGAAAAATACATCAACCTGCTGAAAAAATCAGAATATGTAACCAACGAGGAAGCCAAGCGATATTACAAGGAACAGAATGACAAGGCTGAACTCAGATTTTTATACGTTCCTTATACATCCATAAATGACACCCTGATCAAAAATATCACCGACGACGAAATGGAAGCATACCTCTCTAAAAATAAAGAAAAGCACAAAGTACAAGACCTTCGTTTTGTAGATTTGGTTGTGCTTAAATATACGCCCTCAGCAGATGATAGCTTGAACACGATGACCTCATTGGCTAATCTGAAAGAAGCTTTCAGAAAGGCAGAAGTAGATTCTGTTTTCATCAAAGAAAATTCAGATAATCCCTCCAATCCGCGTTGGTACAGTATACACGAATTGCCCGATCCGGTAAAAGAAAAAAGTTCTTTATTGAAAAAAGATAGCATAATAGGCCCTGTACTCTATGGAACAAGATATGCCCTCTTCAAAGTTATTGATGTGAAGCAAGATCCCAAAGATACTGTATATGCATTGCGTGCAAGTCACATCTTGTTCCGTACAGATGTAGATAAAGAGCAAGCTCGTAAAAATGCCTTAAAAGTCCTTGACTCTATAAAGCGTGGAGCCGACTTTGCTGATATGGCCAGAAAACATGGAACGGATGGCACTAAAGAAAGAGGGGGCGACCTGGGTTGGTTTACCAACACAGGTCAAATGGTTAAGCCTTTTGAAAAAGCTTGCTTTGACTTTCGCGGAAAGGGACTGTTGCCCAACCTTGTAGAAACCCAATTCGGTTACCACATCATAAAAATCACTGAAGAAAAAACCAATAAAAAGTTCAACATAGCCGTAGTGGAAAAAGATATTCTCATATCTGAAAATACTAAAGATTTGCTCTACAACAAAATATCGGGTGTATATGCTCAATCAAAAGACACCTCTGCATTCAAAAAAGCCATAGAAAAAGAAAAATTAGAGTTTTACCCCAACAATCCGGTGGAAAAAAATGCCCGCTCCATAAGCGTAGTGCCGGAAGCCCGCGAAATAGTAAAATGGGCATACAATGAAGCTGAGATAAACGACGTATCTCAGATTTATAACATTGAAGATAAATACGTGATTGCTATACTGAAAGGTATACGCGAAGAGGGATATGCAAGACTTAATGATGTTCGCAGCGACATTAAAGCCCGCGTGATGAATGAAAAGAAAGGTGACATGATCCTGGAAAAACTTAATAAACTAAGCGGCCCTCTGGACAAAATGGCTACCGACTACGGACAAGATGCCATATACAGCGTTGCCAGTGATATTACCTTTTCTTCCGGTTCAATATCCAGCATAGGATACGATCCGGGAGCGGTAGGCGTGTTGTTCAGTCTAAAAGAAAACAAAAGAAGTAAAGCTTTTAAAGGTGAAAATGGAGTGGTTATTCTTGAATTGGTAAAAATAACTCCCGCACCCGAAGTTGCCGATTACAATCAATATAAAACTCAAAAAGAAATGAGCAGATCCGGCTCAACAGACTACTACGCCATGGAAGCATTGAAAAAATTGGCTGACATAAAAGACTGGCGATACAAATACTATTAACATTTGTTAAATGTAGGTGTATTATCTGATATACACCGAATGTTGTTTGATAATTCATTGCTTAAATATGGTTGTACCTTTTTTCAAATACCAAGGCACCGGTAACGACTTTATTATCATAGACAATCGCCAGTCAATATTTGACCCTGCAAACTATGACGCCATAAAAAATCTCTGTGACCGGCGGTTTGGAATTGGAGCAGATGGCCTTATGCTTGTCGAAAATGAACCGGGTTATGATTTTAAAATGCTCTACTACAACGCCGATGGCAAGCCGGGGTCTATGTGTGGGAATGGAGGTCGCTGTATCATGCAATATGCTCAACACGCAGGTATTATAAATGACAAAGCTCGTTTCCTCGCACCAGACGGTCTACACCATGGTATGATAGATTCATATGGAGACGTCCATATAAGCATGCAAGATGTGTCGTACATTGAGGAAGGAAAAGATTATTATTACCTCAACACCGGTTCGCCTCACTACGTAATGTTTGTGGACGATTTGTACGGGTTTCCTGTGTATGAACAAGGCAGAGCTATCCGTTATAGCAATCGTTTTAAAGAAGAGGGAACAAATGTAAATTTTGTACAACACATAGATGGTATGCTTCATGTTCGTACCTACGAGCGTGGTGTGGAAGATGAAACATACAGTTGTGGTACAGGAGTTACTGCAGTTGCAATTGTAGCTTCCCTCAATGGCATACAAAGCCCTGTAACTATTCAGACCAAAGGAGGACGCCTTAAGGTTCGATATTCTAAAACTCAGACTGCATGGCACGATGTATACCTCATAGGGCCTGCAGTTAAAGTTTTTGAAGGAATAGTAACCCTTTAGCGTTCTATCATTTTCTCTTTGTGCTTGCTAAGTTGACGCTTCAACACTTCATAAACCTTATCCAAGGCCTCTTCAAAAGTAGTTGCCTGCTCTTTCACTACTATTGAGTTGCCCGGTAGGTTAAGTTTAACGTTGATTATTTTATTTCCTTTTTCGTCATCATTTTCCAATTTTAAAAAAACCTCTCCATCAATAATTCTGTCATAGAAGGTGTCAAGTTTATCTAATTTTTTTTGAATCAATGCAATCAGCTTTTTGTCTGCATCAAAATGGATAGATTGAATTTGAAGAATCATAACCGTAAAATTTAAAAGTGAAACTCATGATTTAGGATGTGCCATTTTGTAAATGGCTTTAAGCTTTTCCGGAGAGTTATGGGTATACACTTGTGTAGCAGCTAAGCTATTGTGCCCCAAGAGTTCTTTAATGGCATTCAATCCTGCTCCTCTGTTTAACAGATGTGTAGCAAATGTATGGCGCAATACATGAGGGCTTTTCTTTTCAAGATTTGGCACTGCAGATAAATATTTTTTGACTACACGGTATACGAACATAGGATACATTTTCTTACCATCATTTGTAACGAGTAATTCGTCAGAAGGGTTGTTGCTAAAAACTAATTTTTTTTCGTTTATATACTTCTGTATGGCATCTTTGAGATGAGCATGCATGGGCACTATTCGCTCTTTGTTGCCTTTGCCTTTCACTTTTATAGTGCCTGCCTGAAAGTCTACATTTCTTTCCTTGAGCTCTATGCATTCTGAAAGACGAATGCCCGTACCATATAAAAGCTCTAATAACAGTTGGTCGCGCATGCCTGAAAAATTTGTTTCGTAATCTATTTTATCGAGTATAGTAACCATGCTGCTTTCACTGGCAAATATGGGTAAGCTTTTTTTTACTTTGGGCATTTTAAGTTTTGATGCCGGATTAAGAGGGATAATTTGCTTATGATGTAAGTATTTATAATAGGATTTTACAGAAGCTAACTTCCGCGCAATGCTGCGATTGGAAATTTTATTTTCTGCCAAGTGAGTTAACCACGAACGGATGATTTGAAAATTAATTTTTGTAGTATCGTCAATGTTGTAAGTTTCTGATAAGTACAGGCTGTATTGTTGCAGGTCTTTTTTATATGCCGTATAAGTGTGAGGGCTATACCTTTTTTCTGTTTTGATATAGTTTAAGAATTCAAAAATCATAATGGGTTGTTCTCAGTGTATGAACAACCCTAATATATAATTTCCGACGAATTTTCAAAAATTAACAGCCTTCTTGTTCTTGTTTAAGCCTTTGCCTATACTTAGCTCTTAATATCGTGTTTCTACGCTTAACGGATTTTTTTTCATAGAAACTCCGGTTTCTCAACTCTTTCAATATGCCTGTCTTTTCAAATTTCTTTTTAAATCTTTTTAAGGCTTTGTCAATAGATTCGTTTTCTTTTACAGCTACGATTATCATACTTATTTTCTTTGAAGGTGCAAATTTAGTATTATATTTTCAATTAAACAAAAGTAGATATCGTTAGTCGTCTCTTCTGCCTAGCAACATGGATACATAGTACATCAGGTTGGCCAAAGCTCCGAGTGCAGCTACTACATACGTCATTGCTGCCCAATTCAGAGCATCCTTTGCCATTTCGTGTTCTCTTGCTGTTACTATGCCTCTCGAATCTATCCATGCCAGAGCTCTTTTGCTGGCATCAAACTCAACAGGCAAGGTTATCAGCGCAAACAAGGTAATAACGATATTGCATGCTACCATCAGGTAGAGCATAGTCATAAGCATAGCTCCGTTTCCATTGCTATACATCATGAACCCACCAAAAAGAAAAATCATGTTCAAGAAACTAACTATGCGTGCACTCACTATTTGCACAGGCACCAGGTTGGAGCGCAACGTGAGCATGCTGTATTGTGTGGCATGTTGTATGGCATGCCCGCATTCATGTGCTGCTACTGCGGCGGCAGCGGCATTTCGCCCGTTGTAAACTTCAGGGCTTAAATTTACTGTTTTGTTCATTGGGTTGTAATGGTCAGTGAGTTCACCCTCTACGGAAACTACGCTTACATCGTAGATGCCGTTGTCGCGAAGCATTTTTTCGGCTACTTCTTTTCCGCTCATATTGCTTTGCAGGCTTGTTTCGGAATATTCTCTGAACTTGCTACGCAAACGATATTGCACAAACATACCTACCAACATCAATCCAAAAGAAATTACGAGGAATATCATAGTTATTATAGTTTTAAGTTTAAGTTTGGGCCAATTTACTAATTATATCCGTAGTTGAAAACCCATTCACCAAGGGAATGGTTTCAACTTTTCCGCCATACGCTAATACAATATCTGCGCCAACTATATTTTTCAGGTTATAATCGGCTCCTTTTACCAAAATGTCAGGTTTTAAATCTTGAATTAATGCCAAAGGAGTGTCATCATCAAACAAAATGACAGCATCTACAAACGTTAATGCTGCCAATACCCTTGCGCGTGCATATTCAGGATTGACCGGCCTGGAATGGCCTTTCAATTTTTTTACAGAGCGGTCGGTATTCAACCCTACAATTAGTTTGCTGCCCAGCTGTTTTGCTTTTTCCAGATAGTCTACATGTCCTAAGTGTAATATGTCAAAACACCCGTTTGTAAAAACAATCGTGTGCCCTTGGTTTTTCCAGGTTTTTGTGAGGCTTCTTAGATGCTCTAAGGTGGGTATTATTTTTTGTTCCGTTTTCATTGAGCTATTTCTAACCTGTCAAAACCTATATATTACACCTGCTCTGAATGTGGGCTTGTTATATACGGATCTCTTGTCTTGCAGAAGATCATACAACACTATAGCCTGAAAAGAAGCTCTGTCACTTATTGGATATTGGTATCCGGCACCTACGGGAAGCGACTTAACCCATACGCGTGTTTTTACATTTCCATCCGGATACACATACACATATTCGGTGTTGAGTATTTGAAACTCTGCATGAGCAAAGGCGCCTTGTACTATATCTACTTGATTGAATATACGTCCTCCATAAGACCACACTTGCGAAGAGTTTACATACGTGCGATACGAAAAAATAGGCGACACGCCCACTCTGTATCGCTCTATCTGATATCCGATTATCGGGGCAATATCGGCATACCATCCATTATCATACCCGACAGAAGCATTTCCCCCGGTGTATACCTGAGCATGCAAACTACGACTAAAAGCGGCAAGCAGAACAAAGATTATGATTGTAGAGGTTTTCATTTCTTGAAAAAATAATAAAAGAAAAATGGTTAGGCAAATATTTTAGAGACCTTTACTCCTATAAAATTAACCCAATTTTTATACATTACCGGAGAGGGATGTAATCCGTCGGCTGCAAGTAGTGTAGGGTCGTTGATGCCTCCAAGGGTGAGCGGAGTAATGTCTATACACTCCACGTCTTCTCTATTGCATACCGATCTGATAACTTCGTTATATTGCTGTATGCGTGTACTGATTATGGATTGATTATATACGCCAAAAGGAGTATGCCCGTAATCGGGTATGGTAAGCACAAATATATTGTTTGACAATGTGATGACTTTATGCAAAACTTTTTCAAATTCATATTTAAACAATTCGGGTGAGTGTTGTTGATATTCATTGTTCACACCGATGAGCAATGTGACTAAATCGTATGGAGGTAATAAAGAAGAGTTATTCATGGCTTCATAGAGTTGATCCGCACGCCAACCTGTTTGAGCAACTATAGTAATGCTATGCACGGATATCCCTTTATTGATAAGGAATTCACTAAGCTGAAAAGGGAACGACTTACTTATGGGTACTCCCTCACCTATGGTATACGAATCGCCCAGCGCTAAATAGCGTATGCCTGTGTTTGCGTACGTATGGTGTATATACATTTTATAACGATTTTCAAAAAGGCAACATAATGACAAAGCAACTACCTCTGCCTAATGAACTGGTTACTTCTATACTCCCTCCCATTTTCTCCACAGCAAGTTTTACTACGTATAAACCTAATCCTGCATTTTCAGAGGCATACTCATTTGCCCGGTAAAACATTTCAAAAATTTTGTGAATGTATGGCTCGCCTATGCCTTGTCCATTATCCTCAAATGATAGTTTTACTCTACCATCCATCTCTGAAACAGAAATTTTCAATACAAGATGTTTCTCATGGCTGTTATGAATGAGTGCATTTTGCACTAAGTTTTCAAAAATAATTTTCATTAAATATTCATCGTACTGGTGTGGGCTGTGAAGATTTTCCTCATACTGCACGATAGTTTTTTGGCGTTCTATAATTTCTTTATGCTGCGCGATCGAGTGGTTGAATAATGCTCTGAAATTTATTGGTTGTTTCAGGAAACTTGAGCTTTTAATATACGACAAATCGTTGATTTTTTTTAGAGTATTGTCAAGTTTATCAATTCTGAATTTTATAAGTTCAGATAGTTTGTTCTTAGTGAACTCAGAGTCTGCCTCTGCTACATTGCATATGCCTTTTATAGACATAAGAGGGCCTCTTAAATGATGAGAGCTATTGTAGAGAAGCAAGTTGAGTTCTTTTGTTTGCTCTTCAAGCATATGAGTCCTGTTTGATACGAGCTGTTCAAGTTGTTCGGCTATTTTTTCCTTTTCAAAAATCTCTAAACGGAGTTTTTTATACCATTCAGTCAATCCGACTGATATAAGTAAAGCGTTGATGGTAATACCGAAGTACATAGCAAAAAAGCCAATACCTCCGGTGTAGGCCATGCCGACAACGTTGATATAATACACAAAATATGCAACGATTAAAAACAACAAGCCTACTACCATGTATTGAGCTCCTGAGAGACCTTTTTTCCAAAAAGTATATGCTGTATACAACACGAGCAGAAGCACTATCATATCCATGTGATAGGATAGGTTGTGAGTATCTCTCCAAAAAATGAAAGTATACATGAGACGGACTATAAGGGCGAACAGGAGAATAACATAAAGCTTTTTGGATAAAAATTCTTGTTTGTACAAGAATATAAAATATGCCAATAGTGATGAAGAAAATAGGCCTTTAAAAAATTCTTTATACAGATCGGCATGTTGCAAAAAATAAACGGGGAAAAAAATCACAAAACTGCCGTCTCGAAAAGACATGTGAAGTATTTGTATTGCAATAAAAAATACATAAAACAGAAGTAAGCGCTTTTTCAATATAATATAGTTTAACACATTATATAGTAAAGCAAAAATCATAGCTCCATAGAAAATACCGTAAAGGAAATATTCTGAAAAAAAATATGAGGAAAATTGATATTCCGGATACAATGCAAAAACATAACTATATGTGCGGTTATTTTTTATGCGCACATATAGTGTATAAATGCTGTCGTATGCAAGCGACAGAGGGAAAACAGGTTGTTTATGGCGTAAAAGTTTTTTCGATAGAGATTGTGTATTTCTGAAGTTAGTGTATGTAGTTTCTCCTTTTGAATTAACCAGCCACACGTCTATTTCATCTATCGAATAATTGTAGGATACTAAATACCATTTTTGCTGTCCATTAGTTCGGTTTTTCAATACAATTTTGTAGTAATAATTTTTCTGAATGGTATCGTTTCTGAAAAAGTTTTTGCCATCATTGCCCGAATTTACCTTCTGATAAGTTAATTCTTGATAAAATGTACTATCTGAGTAAGAAGAGTTGTATTCAAAATATCTGCTGTCTATAATGTATGATCGGGAATAATCATTCAGAGTGAGCGTATCTGCCAGGCTCAATGTGCATGTAAAGTAGTACATCACCAAACAGCACACCGCCAGCCGAATGTACAACGACTTTTTAAAATCATTTCTTGATAATAAACCATACATAAAAAGTGTAAGAGTAACTTTTTTCTAATACTACATAATTTTTTTTTGACGATGTTCAAAAATTTATCATGTAACAGGGTTGTTTTTTCAATCACGGTCTTATTAAAAAACGAACGTAAATGATAGGTTTGTAAATAGCCTAAGTACTCATAGACACTTTTAGTTGGATGTGTTGATCAGGCTTACAGAAGTGATGAATTATTATCATTTCATATCAGTACTTTATCAGATATCTTTCAATAGTTGGAACCAGCAAGAGGATTGTTGTTCGCATCGCTCATAGATTTGTATAAATGAGATTTACATTTTTGCATCATCAGCTTTTGCTCCAACTCCCGATACTCCACCTGACACGATAAACTTCATTATGTCTGAACCGGATGCCGGGATTTCTTTGACATGTTCTTTAGGCACGATATAAAGGTTTCCGGTGAGGCCATAAGAGTCAGGGAAATATACGGCAATCATATCATGCAAATGAATACTACTCAGGTCTTCGCGGGTTATGAACCCTAGTCTGTATACATCATCTGCTTTGCCCATTCTTACAAGGACGGGTTTGCTGAACTTTTTTTTATCTCCTACAAATGCTCCTATTACATCTTTTGAAGAGGAGTAGATAAGATTTACCAAAGGTACCTTGTATATGTAGTACTCCAAAAAAGCAAAAGCAGGCCTGGCTACCAATGTAGAACCTATGAAACCCATCAGCGTAACAAATGCTATGATAACCAGTATACCAACACCCGGAAACATATCCATTCCGAACAACTTGGGAAGTAGCTTGTCAATCCAAACAAACAATGAATACAAGATGTACAGGGTGAAACACAATGGCAACACCAACAACATGCCTTGCAGGAAAAAGCGCAGAAAAAACTTCATTATATATGCAGGGTTGCGTTACACATATTTTTTATAGCTTCTGCTACATTGGCCATAAGCCACATGGGTGTAGAGGTGGCGCCACATACACCTACGCTCTTAGCTTCTGCAAACCATTCGCCTTGTAATTCTTTTTCATTTTCTACGAAATAACTTCTTTCGTTTACGGATTTGCATACGCTATAAAGGGCCTTGCCGTTTGAACTTTTTTTGCCGCTTACAAAAATAATTACATCATGTTCTGCAGCAAACTTCTGCAACTGCGGCTCTCTGTTTGATACTTGACGACATATGCTGTCGTTGGCATCAAGATAGATTTCAGGGTCTAAGCCTAACTCTCTGAATTTTTGCTCTATCATTGCTTTAATTTCATAAAATCCTTTTGTGCTTTTTGTGGTTTGACTGTATAATGATACAGGCCTGCTGAAATCAATTTTTTCTAAATCTTCTTTTGAGGTAATTATGATGGCCTGATTTTCTGTTTGGCCTGTAAGGCCTATTACTTCAGCATGTCCGGGTTGTCCGTACAACACTATTTGGCCTCCCTTTTCCAGCGATTCGTCGTAGGAATGCTTCACACGGTTTTGCAGTTTGAGTACTACAGGACACGAAGCATCTATCAGTTCAATGTTGTTTTTGAGGGCATGTTCGTAGGTTTCCGGAGGTTCCCCATGTGCACGTATGAGTACTTTAGCGTTGCTCAGTTTCTTAAACTGTTCTTTATCTATCACTATCAATCCTTTTTTACTGAGTCTTTCTACTTCCATACTGTTGTGTACTATATCTCCCAGGCAATACAGGGGAGACCCATCGGCCATTTCATCTTCTGCCATTTGTATGGCAAATTCCACACCGAAGCAATATCCGGAGTTTTTGTCAATTACTACGTTCATGGGTATTCACGTTTTCTGTTCGTTCCATAATTTTTGCCATTGCCAGATGCAATATAAAATCTACCTGCTCTTCTATAGTGATGTAAGTAGAGTCGAGTTGGTAGGCGTCTTGCGCTTTTCTCAACGGGCTCTCGGCTCGCGTGGTATCCAGTAAGTCTCTCTTTTTTAAGTTTTCTATAATTTCATCAATGCCTACTATTTGATTTTTTTCGAGTAGTTCAAGCTGTCGTCTGTGAGCACGTGTGTAAAGGTCGGCCACCATAAATATTTTCAATTCGGCTTCCGGAAAAACTACTGTGCCTATATCGCGGCCGTCCATAACAACGCCTTTTTTCTTACCCATTTTTCTTTGTTGTTCTACCAAGTGCTTTCTCAACTCAGGTATAGCGCTTATCTCGCTTACCATCTCAGATATATGCATTTTACGTATATCATTTTCAACGTTTAGGCCATTTAAAAAAGTTTCACTTCGCCTTGTCTTACTGTTTATATGAAACTGAATTTGAATTTGTTCAATTGCCTTGTGCACTTCATGAGGATTATCAAGGCTGACATAATGTTCGTGAAAATATAAAGCAGCAGCTCTGTACATAGCTCCGGTATCAATGTAGGTATACCCAAGGCGTTCGGCCACCATCATAGCTGTTGTGCTTTTACCGCAGGCCGAATATCCGTCTATGGCTATGATTATCTTTCTCATTTTTTTCAAGTGTATGATAAAGGTATACAAAAACCTCTCAATCTGAAATTACTAATTTGTAAATTTTATGAAGCCTGTAACAACCTCCTTGAGAACTGTTGATGCCGTATGGCGGATACATTCTCTGATTCGTACTGAAAAAAGTTTACAGTTTTTTTGTTGGGCGCGCCCCTGCGGGGCCGGGCTGTCCACCACTCCGCTATCGCTGCGGTGCTCCGCTGAAGCTCTGCACTGGCCTTGCAGGCCATGGCTCCCATCCCTCGCGCAG
>JANWYS010000033.1 GCA_025054875.1 Cytophagaceae bacterium
AAGTATGTAACAAATAAAAAAAGTACTATGTTTGTAAAAAAAAACAACTACACTTCATACACACTTTTTGGGATACTACCGAACGAAAATTGTAAATTTGTTTGAAACAAAAAGTAATGTGAAAGCCCTAATGACAGACAGAATTGCAAAACCATTTTTAAAATGGGCAGGCGGTAAAACGCAGCTCATTAATCATATTGAACAGGCTTTGCCAAAAGATATTTCAAAAAACAAGTTTACATACATCGAACCTTTTGTCGGAAGTGGTGCGGTTTTATTTTGGATGTTAAACAAATTCCAAAATCTGCAAAAAGCAATCATCAACGACATCAACGAAGACCTGATAAACACCTACAAAATAATAGCTGCAAAACCGAAAGAATTGATTTCAATACTTGAAGTTCTGCAAAGTGAATTTCACGCACTTGAAGGTAAAGACGAAGCAAAAAAAGAATATTACTACTCAAAGCGAGAACTATACAACAAAAGAAAAGAAGAACCAACCGGTCAAGCAGCCTTATTTATTTTTCTTAATCGGACGTGTTTCAACGGACTTTATAGGGTGAATCGGAAAAATGAATTTAATGTGCCAATCGGCAGCTATAAAAAGCCTACCATTTGTGATAAGGAAAACATCCTGACAGTAAGTAAAGCTTTGCAAAAAGTGGAAATTCTTTGCGGCGATTTTGAAGAAACGCTGAAATATGCTGATGAAAACACCTTGTTTTATTTTGACCCACCCTATAAACCATTGAGTGAAACCTCAAGTTTCAATTCCTATTCAAAAGATGAGTTTAATGATGCTGAACAAATACGCTTAAGAGATTTTTGTAAGAAACTTGACCTTTTAGGACACAAATGGATTTTAAGCAATTCGGATGTAAAAGGCAAGGATGAAAACGACAATTTCTTTGATGAGTTATATGCCGCCTTTCATATTCAAAGAGTGGATGCAAGACGCATTATCAACGCTCATCCGGAGAAAAGAGGGGCATTGAAAGAATTATTGATTACAAACCAAGTTGCAAGTCAAGAATATGTCAGATCAATTTAAAAACTTTTTATCTCAACTATCAGAGACCAATGCAACTCTTGATTATTTCACGGACTTCGATAAAGTCAAAAGCAACGTAAGCAAAATTGCTATAAAGCTAAACCAACTTAATTACTTGATTGGAAAAACAGATATTAAAGCTGCTGTAAATGAGCTTTACGAAGAAAATCCGAAAGCATTTGAAGTTTTAGATATACTTGTAGCTGTCAGAAAAAAGGACAAGAAGAAAACATTCAATCGTGAGGGCAAGATTGTTTTGGTAGAATCTTACTTTCATTCCGTTGACAGAATTGTAGAGTTTATTGAAGATACCGGCTTAGCTGAGTTATTTCGGAATAAAGAGATTAAAAATCTTGTGGATTATGTTTTCGGAGTTGAGGTAGGTTTAGATTCAAACACAAGAAAAAACAGAGGTGGCGATAATATGGTAAAAGCCGTTTCACTATTCTTTGACAAAGCCAAAATCTTTTACAAAAAGGAAGTAAGCAATACAGAGTTTCCTGAAATATCGAGTTTGGGTGTAGATGTAAAACGCTTTGATTTCGTCATTAAAACAAAAAAGAAAACTTACCTGATTGAAACCAATTTTTTTAACAGCAGCGGCTCAAAATTAAATGAGACAGCAAGGTCATATTCTGATCTTGCACCTAAAATCAATAAATATGAAACGTATGAATTTGTTTGGATAACGGATGGGCAAGGTTGGCTTTCAGCCAAGAACAAATTGGAAGAAGCATACAATACTATTCCAAGTATGTATAACCTGGCTACCTTAAAGAAATTTATTGAAAAAATAAAATCCGAAAATGTGATAAGCGAATAATGAAAAAATTACCAAATATGAAGATCAGGGGAACTGAACCCTTGGTTACGATAGAAATTAATGATACTTATACTTGGAGTTTATGTAGGGACTTTATCTAAATATGATTTATAGCTTCGATACAGACAAAAAGATATTTCAAGTAAATCAGGTTGGTTAAGAATAATAACACCCAAGCATATACATTGTGCAGTTAAGCCATTATGAAAATGAACCATAGCAGTGATGAAACAAAAAGTTTCTAAACTTTTTAATTGACCAATGGGATAATCATATTAAACCATTGGAGTCTGATTTAGATCGAGACACTCTGTTGGATGTAGAAAGGTTAAAGAGAGAAGCAAATAATGAAGCTGCAAAGTATCCAGGACTAGCAAAAAAAGGGGAATACAGCATTAAATATTTGTATCTTATTGCTAAATTATTGATGATACAAGAAAAAACAAACTTATCTTTTGCATATATGTTAAGAAATTTAAAAGCGCTCAAAGAACATAAGGATATATACAAAATAGTTTCGGTAGCTACACAATAGAAAATAAATGCTTGTGCCTTATTTCAAATCCGACGACAAAAATTTCTATCTTTTAAAAGGAGATACGCTGGAACTTTTACCTCAATTTGACCACAAGTTTGACATGGTTTTTGCCGACCCTCCCTATTTTTTATCAAACGACGGACTATCCATTCAAAACGGACAAATCGTAAGCGTAAATAAAGGGAAGTGGGACAAATCTCACGGCTTTGAATATATCAACGAGTTCAACCGCAAATGGCTTTCCTTAGTTCGTGAAAAAATGAAAGATGATGCAACCATCTGGATTAGCGGAACCATGCACAATATTTTTTCAGTCGGACAAATATTGATTGAATTAGGTTTTAAAATTCTAAATGTCATCACCTGGGAAAAAACAAACCCTCCGCCAAATTTCTCTTGCCGCTATTTCACACACTCTACAGAACAGATTATTTGGGCAAGAAAATCAGAAAAAGTACCGCATTATTTCAACTATGAGCTTATGAAGCAACTCAACGGAGACAAGCAAATGAAAGATGTCTGGAGGCTTCCGGCCATTGCACCATGGGAAAAAGCGTGTGGCAAACACCCAACACAAAAACCCCTTTCAGTCTTGACAAGAATTATTTTGGCTTCAACAAAACCAAATGCCTGGATTTTAGACCCGTTTACAGGTAGCTCAACAACGGGTATAGCGGCAAACTTGGCAAACCGACGATTTTTGGGCATAGATCAAGAAGAAGAATTTCTGACAATCAGCAAAAAAAGAAAACTCGAAATTGAAAACCCTAAAACAGCGGCTACATACAGACAAAAAATTGAAGGTTTCAATAACAAAAAACAACTTGAATTATTTTTAGTAGAAGAACCAAAAGAGGAATATAAAACAGAAATAAATTTCATAAAAATGAAGAAGGCGAATATTCAAATTAATTAATTTTTGCATTCCCTAATCAAAATTTATCTTCGTTTAAGTTAAATTCGGATTCCGTATGGGCAAACCTTTGGTCAAGCTAGAGCATTGACCATTGAAGGAAATCTACTTATGATATATGATAAGGTTTTGACTTTACATTGCGATTGCTTTTCGGGACACATAACCTCGTGTGTTTTTAGTTAGTTATAGGTTGACCGCCGCTCCAAAAGGCGGCGGTTTGTCCAAACATTCGGGTTTAACTAATGGCTCTATGAATGAACCTTTGTTAATATGCATCGGTCACACAACCTTCTGATGCAGGAGCTACCGTACGTATGTATTTGTAGAGCAATCCACTTTTGGCTTTATACTCAGGCTTAGTCCATACTTTTCTTCGAGAGGATAGTTCTTCATCCGATACAAGCACGTCTATGGTATTTCGGACGGCATCAATTCTAATTCGGTCACCATTTTTAACCAAAGCTATATTGCCGCCTTCCTGTGCTTCCGGTGTGATATGCCCTACCACGAAGCCATGTGTGCCTCCGGAGAAACGTCCATCCGTAATTAAAGCTACTTTATCGCCCAAGCCAGCGCCTATGATAAGTGAAGTTGGCTTCAGCATCTCAGGCATACCCGGAGCACCTTTAGGACCTACATAGCGAATCACCACAACATGGCCTGCCTTCACTTCTCCTTTTTCAATACCTTTGTTAAGCTCTTCTTCCGAGTCGTAGCATATAGCTTCTCCTTCAAATACTTCACCTTCCTTTCCGGTTATTTTTGCCACTGCACCATCGGGAGCGAGATTGCCCCAAAGTATTTGCAGGTGTCCGGTTTTTTTTATGGGGTTTGTCAAAGGCCTGATGATGTCTTGGTCTTGTGGCAGGTATGGGAAGTTAGCCAGGTTTTCTTTTATGGTTTTTCCCGTCACGGTCATGCAATCAGGGTAGAGTAGTCCTTCATCAAGCATCATCTTCATGATGGAGGGCACACCGCCAATGTTGTCAAGGTCCTCCATCATGTACTTTCCGCTGGGTTTCAGGTCAGCAAGCATGGGAGTTTTATCGGAAAGGGCTTGAAAATCTTTCAAAGTAAATTTTATACCTGCTGTTTTGGCAATAGCTAGGAAATGAAGGATAAGATTGGTAGATCCACCCAGAATCATGGCCAAACGTACACCATTGGAAATGGACTCATACGTAATGATGTCTTTCGGCTTAATATCTTTCTCAAGAAGAAGTTTAATCGCTGCACCAACGGATGCACATTCATGTTTCTTTTTATCGCTGGTGGCGGGAGCTGAAGAGCTATATGGGAGTGACATTCCCATAGCTTCGATGGCAGATGCCATTGTGTTTGCAGTATACATCCCTCCGCAAGCTCCTGCTCCCGGAACGGAGTTTTTGATGATTCCTTTAAAGTCCTCTTCAGAAATGGCGTTGGTGATTTTTTTTCCGAGCGCTTCGAAAGCAGATACAATATTGAGTTTTTCTCCTTTCCATACTCCGGAACGGATGGTGCCGCCATATACCATTATGGATGGGCGATTCAGGCGAGCCATAGCCATGATGGCACCGGGCATGTTTTTGTCGCAACCGACTACTGTGACCAGCGAGTCGTAGTAGTGTGCTCCGGCTATAGCTTCTATGGAATCGGCTATCACATCGCGCGATATGAGCGAGTATCGCATGCCATCCGTGCCCATACTCATACCATCACTCACACCAATAGTGTTAAATTGAAGAGGTTTTAGTCCGGCATTCTTTATACTTTCCTTTATTATAGCTGCCAGTTCGTTTAAATGCATGTTGCAGGTGTTGCCTTCGTAACCTGTGCTGGCTATAGCTACCTGAGCCTTCTGCATATCTTCGTCTGTAAAGCCTGCCCCATAAAGCATGGCTTGCGATGCGGGTTGCGAAGGGTCTTGAGTGAGCCTGGAACTATATTTGTTTAGTGTCATTGTAATTTAAGATTTCTTTTGAGAAAAAGTATTTGAAAAACTATGCAGTCAATAATGATTCTTTCTTTTTTATTATCAGTTCGGCAACTTTATCTCCCACCTGCGAAGTAGTGATTTTGGAGTCTCTTCTGATGTCTTCTGTTACAAAGCCCTCATTCAGGCATGCTTCCACGGCTTTTCGGATTATTTTTGCTTCTTCATTTAGTCCAAAGGAGATTTCCAGCAACATGGCTGCTGAGAGTATTGCTGCACAAGGATTAGCAATATTTTTTCCGGCAGCCTGTGGATATGACCCATGAATAGGCTCAAACAAAGCCACTTTGCTTCCAACCGATGCCGAAGGTAACATACCTAATGATCCTGTGATAACGGATGCTTCATCTGTAATAATGTCGCCAAACATGTTTTCAGTGAGTATTACGTCGAAATATTTTGGATTTTGTATAATCCTCATGGCGGCGTTATCTACAAACATATAGTCTACTTCCACGTCCGGATAGTTTTTTGCATATTCCTGTACTACCTCTCTCCAAAGCCTTGAAGTAGCCAGGACATTCGCTTTATCTACGAGGGTCAGTTTTTTTCTTCTTTTCAAAGCCGCTTCAAAAGCAAGTTTACTGATACGAAGGATTTCTTCTTTGGTATAAATACAATTGTCAAATGCGGTGTTACGATCTTCGCTGCGGCCTTTGGTACCAAAATAAATACCGCCGGTAAGTTCGCGAAACACCACAAAATCCACTCCTTCTATCAGGTCGGCACGCAGCGGCGAAGCATTGTTCAAAGCTTTGTATGTATTGATGGGACGTATGTTAGCAAATAAACCTAAATTTTTTCGCATTGCCAGCAATCCTTGCTCCGGGCGTACAGGAGCATTGGGATTATTGTCATATTTAGGGTCGCCGATGGCTCCAAACAAAATAGCATCTGACGATTGACATATTTTATGGGTTTCATCCGGATAAGGATTTCCTACGGCATCAATTGCCGCTGCTCCTACCAGAGCTTCGGTATATGTAAAAGTATGATTATACACTTCCGAAACGGCACGCAGTGCTTTCAGTGCCTGGTCAGTTACTTCCGGGCCTATACCATCGCCCTTCAATACAGCTATGTGTTTTTGCATCATGAATGATTTTTTTTAAGTAAGGGCGTAAATATAGAAAGGATTGGCATAATATGAAAAATCAAATTTCAATACCTTAGTATAACAATCCTCCAGACTAACATCAATTTATGCATAGAAATCAATCTTCCGGGTAGGGAAGAAAAACAAAATTTGTAAATTCTTTATCTACCACAAACAGACAACAATACTCATCTGGATTCTTATATGCTTTTGTAAATAGTTGGACTGCTTCATTCGCTATGAGTTTTCTCTGTATAAATTCATCAAGAAAAGAAGCATAATAGTTCCACTGTATTGATATATCTTTTTGCCCTATAAGCAACTTACCAATAGGCAGCTCAACTTTAGATATGGCAAAAATAGGATAGTCTGAAAATTTTCGAACACGTATCTGGTAAGCAGATTCCTTCAGAATATCTGCTACTTTCACAAAGTCTTGTGTGATGGTACCCAAATACTTACCATTCAACTCCGGATCATTATGCATGGTGCGGTTATGAGTGCAAGAGTGATGCTGCTATGCTTTGACTATCTTTTGAAGGCCAATACGCTTGAGCAATCCGGTGAGGGTTCGTCAAACTGAAACTTCATATAGTATATGCCGGTAGACTTACAATTGTAGGCCAACGCGTAGTAGTGACGTTTATTTACCTCATCGTAGCTGCTTGCTATTAAATTTCTGTTTGAGTCATACAAGGTCACGCTGGCGTTTCGAGGTAGTCCATCTTTATTACAGATAATAACCATATAATTATTATCTTTGCTGAACACATACGAGTATTCTGCTTCTTTCTGTGGATTATCTAACTTATAAGTTTTCAAAAAAGTATATCCATTCAATTTTGCTACACAGTCAGAAGTTTTAAACTGTGAAAACGATAGAGTATAACTTATCATAATAACAGTCGTTATAATGACCGAAACAAGCGATATTGCGAGTAGTTTTTTCATTTCTGTGTTTTTAATTTTGTACAAAATTAAAAACACAAAACTTAACTTACAATTTTATCCCGTAAAGATTTTGTAGTATTAGAAATTTCTTTAACCTGATCTTCAGTTATTAACACTTTGCTCTCGGTTTTGTCCACTATGGTTGGAATCCCATCCACGATTTCAGTGGTTGAACCTTTGTATTCAACTGAAATTTCTACTTTTTCATATATTTTTTGAAGTTCTTTCAGTTGATTGCTCAATGATTTTAATTCGGCGGATAAGCCTTCAAAGTTTGATATTGCAGAAGCGAGTTTATTTACTACAATTTTTTGCTCACCGATTTTTTCATAAAGCTTTTGATTTTTATTTTTTAACGCCACCTGACACATAATATGCAAGCCTTCAATCCACCCTCCTGTGAGTATCAATACACTTTGCTCAGCACGCTTTTGTTCGTACAGGAAACTGTTTATTTTATTAAAGTTTTCAGTTGTTATATTTAATAGCGAATCAATATTTTGATTGTTTGTGGCTAATCTTTTTATCGTTTCAAAATCAAAAAACTGACCAATGTTCAAGCCATCTGCCATCTCTTTTATAGAGTTGAGGTAATACAAACCCTCTTTATTTTTTTCGTAAATGTTAATGTAACCTAAGTCGGCACCATATACACCCAAATTGAGTGCTTTTTTATAACTTGTGCTATATTTCTTTGAATTATCTGCAGGATTTAAAATTTCTTTAGAATAATCACTTCCACTTTTTTTAATAAAGTATGCCGTTTCAATGGGAGCCGGTATTTGTCGTATAATTTCACCTATCGCTTCTTCTGGCAACTGAGCCATAGCTTCACTGGAAGAGGTGGCAGAAGTATCTGCAATCAAAGCCTCATTGGATTGATTGTCCGTTGCACACGAGGTAATCAGAGCAATGATGCTAAAAAAAACGGATAACTTTTTCATATTAGTTGTTTATATGCTTTAAGCGTGTTTGCAAATATAATCACTGGATTAATTTTTACGTAAATTAATTTGATAAGTTACATTTTTTTAATCTGCAACCTGGCAAACGAGTTTATAAACTTTCGTAAAAAATCAAAATATAAAAACAAATATAATACTACGGACGCTATCCACAGTACGATGATGTTGAAATAATAGGTATCGAAATATTTACCTGCAAAATGTTTCACATGAGAAAAGAAATGAGCTCTGTAATCTAAAGCATGTTCGATATGGATAGGTCCGTAATAGATATATTCTATTTTGGGCACAAGATAGTCTTTAACCTGAAGTATTCTTTGTTTTGCAGTAGCGTTTCTAACCAGATCTGATAGGCTTTCATTAAAGTACATATCTTTTAGTTGAGTAAGTTTTTGGTTGTCACCATCGCTGATGACAGATAATATTTTTTCTTTTTTAGAAGTTGATTCCTGAAAGACTTTGTTGTACCAATTTTGCAACAATGATATGTATTGATTTAGTTGAATGGCATGTTTCTCGGTAAATGTAGAGATGTCAAGAGTTTTGATGAAAGCGGGATCTATTTCTTTTTTGACTTTCGACTGTCGCAACATTTCATTTTTCACCAAAGTAAGGTCTTCTATCGCTTTTTTCAATATAGAGTCATTTTTGGATGAATGATTTTGGGCTATAAATTCTATACGGTCAGAAAGTTCAGGCAACAGGTACACTATATTGAAGTTTGCTATATTTTCTGCCTTTTCGCTCAGAAATATTCTTTTTTGATACTCATTGTCGCGATATTGTTTTACGGCGAGGGCTTCGTATGCCCATCTGGAAGCTATAAAGTCGGCAACAAGAGGTACTTTGTCCTGACTGCGAATAAGGTCATTAATTTTGTCGAAACTGAAAATGGCTCCGCTCAATATGAGTTGAGGTATCACCAGCAGAGGCACTAGTATGTATACTGTAATAGCGGTGTTAAAAGCTGAAGAAATCAAAAGCCCCGTCACATTAGCAAAACATGAACAGGTAAAGAGCACCAACCAATATTCAAGGTATAGGCCTTTTATTTGCAACAGAGTATTGCCCACGAGGACAAATGTTGCTGTTTGTATGGCAGAAAAAATAAACATGATGGCTACCTTAGCCATTAAATAGCTATTTCGACTCAGGTTTAATAAACTTTCCCGACGCAATATTTTTCTATCTCGTATAATTTCCTCTGCACTTACACTTAGACCAATGAATATGGCGATGATGATACTCATTAAAATAAACGCCGGTATGTTTTCATTGAATCTGTAAATGTATTCACTGTGTCCGGTATTGTTTTTATAGCGAAGTATGAAGGCCATTATAAAAGCCAGCAACGGTGCCTCAATAGTATTGATGAGCATATACTGGCGGTTGTTAAGCTTAGCTTTTATATCCCGGATAAAAAAAACAACAAATTGTTTTAAAAGGCCGGGAGCACGCATAGTGCGTACACCTTTACCTATGAGGTCTTCTACGGTTTTTAATTGAAATGATTTTACAAAATACTCATACCATTGAGCTGGAGTAAGTTTTCTGTGTGGAGTGAATTGGCCATATTCATCCACAACTTTTTCTTCTATGATGTTGAATATTTGTTCCGGATTCACATTTCCGCAGCTAAGGCATTGACCTTTATCGCTATCGGCTTGTTGTGTTATTTTTTTGAAATAGGTAATGGCCTCTATAGGATTGCCATAGTATATGGGATATCCTCCTGTGTCGAGTATATACATTTTGTCAAACATTTTGTATATATCGGAGGAGGGCTGATGTATGACCACAAAGATTAAGTTACCCCTCAAAGAAAGCTCCTTGAGGAGGTCCATTACATTTTCGGAATCTTTTGAGGAGAGACCTGAAGTAGGCTCATCTACGAAGAGGATGGCTGGTTCGCGGATGAGTTCCAAAGCAATGTTGAGCCTTTTTCTCTGCCCGCCGCTTATGAATTTGTTCAATGGACTTCCTACGCGCAAGTCTTTTATATGCATCAGAGCCAGAGATTCAAGAGTTTTATTTACAAGAGCAGACAATTCTTCATTACTTTTGTCTCTAAAACAAAGTTTGGCATTGTAAAAAAGGTTTTCAAATACCGTCAATTCCTCAATGAGTAGGTCATCTTGAGGCACATACCCAGTGGCTCCAATGATTTTGTGTCTTTGCTTATGTATATCTATGCCATTAATTTTTACTTCGCCTTTGTAAGGTTTTTCCAGTCCAGCCAATACGTTGAGCAACGTAGTTTTCCCGGCACCGCTGGCTCCCATTATTCCTATAAGCTTGCCGGCTCCTTCTGAAATATTGATATCACGTAAACCGATGCTATGATCGGGGAATCTGTATTCCAGATTGCGTACATTGAAAGAAAGTTGAGTATCCGAAGAAATACTCATGAAGTGTGCGCTGATATCGCTGTAGTAGAATACCGCTCCAAGTTTTGTACGAGCAGTACTGCCTTGTGAAAAGAGTGATACAGTACCCGGAGGGATGAGCAAACCATTCACGGTGACCTCATCATTACCGGTGTACTTGATGTAGTACATATCTACACTTTTGATATGCAAAAAATAAATCTTTCCTTCTACCAGTTCGGAATAAATGTGCCTGGTGTATTTTGTTTCATCTCTTGGTTCGGCATGGCCTATATACAGCACATTTTCCTGAAAAAAGAGATCTTTTTCCTGACCATTGATAAAGGTGTTAATAGAAGTATATTCTTCCTTCTCAATATTGAATGCGTCTGCTACGGTATATATTATTTCCTGCTGCTGAGAAGACGATTTCGCCTGGTAACGCAGTATTTCAAGAAGTTCAATCAGTACAATGATCTTTTGTTTCTGTGTAAGAGTTTTATTGATTTTACGACATATACCCAGCGTACGGACAGAATCTTTTACGGAAGTCAGTTTTTTCTTCTCTCCTTCTTTTTGCTCTCCTTCTTTGAGGTGCTCTTCATACAGAGCAATATATTGCTGTGCTGTGGTGAGGTTTAGTTTTTTTCTAAAATAATTATGTACATAAGTTCTTTCTTCTTCGGTAACTCCACCATCCTGTTTAGTGATAATAGCAAAAAGCTGAGCCAGTGATTTTAAAATTTCCTCACTCATTAGTTCTTATTTTATTTTCGAAAGTTGAGCTTCCAGCTCTTGTATTTTCTTCATGTATTCTATTTCTTTTCTTTGCATCTCTTCTTGTGTGGCAGCGAGCTCTTCCATGTTTTGCCGCATTTCTTCCTCCTGTGCCCTCAATTCTTCAGCTTGTTGCTGTGTACTTTCTATCAATTTTTTGGTTACCATGTTGGCGCGCGCTATGGAAACTGCAGAAGCAAGGGTTTCGCTGATTCGTGATAAAAATTCCATTTCAAAAGCATCTAATTCTTTGAAAGCCGCTATTTCCAGCACACCATACACCTCTTCGTTAATTTTAAGAGGGAACAATACCAGACATCTCGGTTTGGCCTCACCAAGGCCTGAAGTGATGGTGACATAATCTTGCGGAATTTCCGTACGGAATATTTTATCTTTTTCGAACCATGCCTGCCCTACCAAGCCCTCACCATAATAAATTTTTTTATTAATATATTTTTTCCTGTGATAAGCATAGCAAGCCACCATTTCCATATGGTGGTCTTTTTCATCGTTATCATTTAATACAAAAAGAGCACCCTGATTGGCATTGATATACTCTACAATGAAGGCCAATGTTCGGTCATAGAGGTTTTGTTCATTTTCATGGTTCTGTCGTATGATGTCAGATATGTTAGCCACTCCGGCAGTGATCCATGCACGTTTTTCTTCCTCAGTAGATGCTTTCAGCAAATTGTTGCGCATATTAAGTAAAGAAATGCCCAGCATATCTTTTGGACCTGAAGGCGAAAATTCACTGGAGAAATTACCTTTGCCTATTTGTTCAGCAAATTCAACTTTTTTGTGCAGTTCGTCAGTTAGTAGGTTTAGCGAATGTGCCATAGCACCCAATTCATCTTCATCTTTGATGTCTGTTTTAACCAATTCTCCTTGCGATATTTTATCTACCACTTCTTTCATCTTTTCTATATTACCTGAAATAGATTTTCCAAAGCGAATCCCCGCATAGCAAGAAACTACAATTCCAAATAATGTAAACATAAGCAATGCCAGAATATCTCTATCTACAAGTGTCAGAATTGAGAAATTCTCTCTTGGGATGAGAGCCATGCATTTCCAGTTTTTGCCTTTGTAGGTATAGGCACCCGTGCCCTCTGCCATCCCTATTACATGAGTCTTCTCAGATATACCATATTTTTCACCCAGCAAAGTAGCTCCTGCTTCTATAGTTTCTTTTGTAAAATTAGCCTTGCCTATAAGTTCCTCATAAGAGCTACTTATCAAAACGCCGTCTTCGTTTGTAATCAACAATTGGGCAAAAGGTTCTGTCTTTTTCAGTTCTCTCTCTGCTTCTTTGCGTATAGCTTCTGTAATAGCTTCCCAACTGGCAAAGTTATACCAAACGCCCTGAATATTGCCCGACTGGTCTTTTATAGGTGCAGCAAAAGCCATACCATGTCCGTTATTGTTGTATATAGATTTAGCATCGTTGCTGACCATAAAATCCGAATACCAAGCTCCGCCATCCGGCCCTGGAGCCGTGGTACACACTTTAAACCACGTTTCTGATGAGAAATTTTTGGACAACAGAGCACTTGAATGTATTGAAGTTCCATTCTTATCTATGGTATTAACTGCTAATACTTTCCCATTGATATCGCAAATCATCATGAGGTCATACAGCACATAGTAAGAAGTAAATGTGTTCAGTAGTTCCTGAGTACCCGGCACGGCTGAATCGGCCTGTACTGATTGCAGGGCTAATTTGTTGTATGCAAAAGCCTGTACACCTGCAAAACGCTCATAGAAATTTCGGTCTATTTTCTCTATTAATGCTTTGGAGGCTGTGTTTGCCATCACTTGTTTTGAGTTGTTATAGCTTTTCAGAACGATACGTGTAGAAAAAATCAACATGAGGATTCCTAAAAACAAAGGACCCAAGGCGGCCAACATCACCAGACGTTGATGTACCGTCATGTTGTATAGGTATTTTTTTACATTTTTTATCATGATACAATGTGTACAGAAATACACAAAAAGCTAACTACTAGTGTTCACTACCCGAATCAATAGGTCTTGTATTCAAAAGGAACATCTACCAATTCGGAAAACTCTTCTCCGGCCTCTTTCATATCTTCATCTTCTTCGTAATAGTACCAAATTACTTTCGAATTTTTTATTTCTTCAAGTTTAGAAAGCACATCCAGTATGAGTTTTGAAGAAGCTGTATTGAAGTACTCTAATTTGATGATGAGTTCTGTGGATGGATTAGGGTCTTTTGCATAATCTGATAGCCATTGTATTATGGGTTTGTAAAATTCGGCAGCGTCTTCGGGTAATGAGCGTCCGGATATTTCGAAAATATTTTTTGATTTATCTAAAAAAATTCTTGGAGTATCTTCTGTTCCTTCAAGTTGTAATATTTGCATAGTTGTAAAATTTTGAGTTATAGAAATTATTTCAACATTTATTCTTTAGTGATGGGTATACTTGTTTTAAATGAAAAGAATGATATGTTGTCGTTAATTCTTTCAAAATCGTATTCAAGTTTGCTTCCCGATTTACGGGCGATATCCACAAAGCCAAGACCTGCTCCTCCCCTATCACTTAATTCATTGTTTTTGATAAGTTCTTTGTATAGATTTTTTAAACCTTCTTTGTCCAGGGAGTTGATGTGGTCTAATTTTTCTTTCAGACTTTCAACATTGTCATTGCTTATGAAATTACCTGATGTAATAATATAATTATTATCTTCTTTGCCGATCATGAATACAGCTTCCTTTTCATGTTCATTATCATGACTATCCGCATGTTTACAGATGTTTTGCAAACATTCAACCATTACGTTAAAGACTTTTCGTTTGATAGTCATTTCCTCACCCTTAGTTTCAAGGTTGCGCTCAGCCATGGAAAGTACGGATTTTGTGATTTCCTGTGTAAACTCCCCTTCATAGACCAACATAAGGTTTTTTGAGGACATGATTTTCTGAATCTCGTAAATGTATTTCATAGGTTTTTGTTTAAATAAATATGCTACTAATGCCATTGAATATAAAAAAAATGTTTAAAATTTTATTCCTATCATTATTACGTCATCGGTTTGTTTTTGGGTGCCTTTCCAGGCATTAAATTCTTCTTTTATTTTTTCACCGCACACATGAATATCCTTCCAATGAGTTGTTACGATTTCTTTTACTTTTTGGATGCCAAATTTTCTGACATTTGGCCCTCCAAATTGATCAACCAATCCATCCGAGAATATATGTACGCAATCGCCGGGGATAATGTTTATTTCATGATTGGTAAATTGCGTTTGGTTTTTATAAATACCTCCTCCTATAGCCCATCGGTCACCTTTGTATTCAGAAAGTTCTCCGTTTCTGACATAAAGCAAAGGCCTATGAGCTCCTGCGTACAGGAGCTTTTTATTTTTAATATTGATTTTGCAGAGTGCAATATCCATTCCGTCTTTTATGGAAGATTCATTTTTGTCTGTATTAAGCGAACTATTTACCATACGGTCTAAAGTATCTAAAATATTTGCCGGATCTTTTTCATCGCCATATCGTATTATTTCGTTGAGTAAAAAAGAACCTACTAATGAGAGCATAGCACCTGGCACACCGTGTCCGGTGCAATCTACTGCGGCCACATATACATTATCGTTTTTCCTCATTATCCATGGGAAGTCACCGCTCACTACATCTCTGGGTTGGTAGAATATGTATGAGTTGGGGAATATTTCGGATATGATTTTGTTGTCCGGAATTACAGCCGTTTGTATGCGTTTTGAGTAATTTATACTTTCGCTGATCTTTTTATTTTTTTCCTGAATCTCAAGCTCGGATTGTTTTCGCTCAGTAATATCGTGCGAAACTATAAGCACCGATTCGAGTGTGTCATCATTAAATTCAGGTATAGCATTTACTTGCATGATTTTTTTACCTTCAGTAGTTTCATATTCTACCTCTGCAGTAGTTTTGTCGTTGGTGCGTTTTACGCTGTCCAGCATATTACTCCATGAGGTAACAATATCTTGCGCATAATCTATTTCACTGAGAAATTTGTTTACAAACTTTTCGGCAGGGTATCCTGAGTATTTATAAATCATTGGATTGGTGTAGGTGATTTTTCCTTGAACGGAAATGCGGGTTATGATGTCAGGACTATTTTCAGATAAAGACTGCATGTTTTTGCGCATCCGCTCCTCTTGTTCTGCCTTGATACGAACGGTAATATCGCGTGCGTTTATGACGATACCTTTTATTGCAGGGTCGTTTAATAAGTTTTTACCCGTAGCCTCCAGCCATATCCATGTACCATCTTTTCTTAAAAAGCGATATTGTATAGTTTGTGAATGTTCAGGATCCTCGAGAAGCTTTTTAAACATAGCTCTGGATTTGTGCAAGTCATCTTCATATACATATGTGCGTCCTTTCATAGCGATAAGTTCTTCGGCCGGATAACCCAATATATTGATTACAGATGGACTTATGTAGCGCACCGTGCCATCGGGCTCATAAATAGTTATAACCTCCGAGGCATTGTATAGAAGTTGTTGCATACGTTTACCCGCAAGTTCCACTTGGTATATTTGTTCTTGCAGCCTTGCATTGGTGCGTTCAAGCTCCTCCTGAGTTACCATCATCTCTTCGGCATTTTGTCTCAGCTCTTCTTGTTGTTGCTGAAGTTCATGACTCATTCGCTGAGACTCTTGCAAGAGCATTTTGGTATGTTCGTTTACTTGTATATTGGCTATAGCTCTTGCTATATTAGGAGCAATGGTTTCTACAAACTTTATTTTATACTCTTCAAACCGTTCAAATCCTGCAAGCTCTATTGCTCCGTAGGTTTTACCGTCACTTATGAGCGGCACGATGAGGATACATGTAGGACGTTTGTCTCCCAATATACCGGAAGTTATGGTTACATACTCATAAGGTATTTCCGTACGCAACACTGTGTCTTGTTCTATGGCTGCCTGTCCTACAAGCCCTTCCGCCATACGGATTTTTTTATTGAGCAATTTCTTTCTGTTGTAGGCAAAGGTAGATATCAACTCAAGAATAGTATTCCTGTAGTCTTTTTCATCTCTGTGAGTTACCACGTAGAAAGCGCCTTGCACGGCGTCAATTCTCTTTACAATGTATTGTATGGATAAATCTGCAAGCTCATCGAGCCGGGTATGATTACGTATGATGTTATCAATATTTGCAGAGCCATCCAGTATCCAATTAGTTTGTTTATCTTTTATTTCAGCTATTTTCAGATTATTTCTCATATTGAGCAGAGAATGGCCAAGCACATCTGATTCGCTGAGGGGAGTATATTCTGCATCGAGTTCTTTTCGGCCTATTTTCTCTGCGAATTCAGAAGTTTGCTGTATTCCCTTGATGACGGTAGCTATAGAGTTTTGCATCTCTCCTATTTCATCTGTCCTTTTTTCAAATTCTACTTTGGGTATTTCGCCCCTGCCCAATTGGTTCATTACTTCTTTTATACGATTTACCGGCTTTACGATAGCATTGGCAATGATGGTGGAGATAAAAATTCCTATTATGGCTATTATCAATCCTAAAGAGGCTACACTGTTTCTCAAGTTGTTAGATGAATCCACAAGTAGTATCTCATATTCTTTTTTCTCTTTGTTTTTTATTTCCAACAAATTGCTGATTTTTTTTTCTAAAGCTGCCGTTTGCGGTATAACGGCTGACTCTACGATATCCTGTGCCATAAAGGTAAGCGTGGCATCGTTGTAATCTTCAAATTTGACCAAGGTAGAGGTGATTTCCTTTTCTGACTTGATTAGTTTTTCAAAATCTTTCAATATTTCATTTAAAAGCTTTTTGTGAGAAGAGTCTGCCCATTTATTGGAATGATTATTTAGTCGGGTTACTAATTCAGGGTAGTCTACCTCTATCAATTTTTTCAATGAATCTTTTTCTTCCTTGTTTTTCACAATAAACACCCAGTTGGTAGATAGCATTTTCGACCTGTTAATCATCAGATTCAGCTCATTGAGAGCATCCAACGATGGGTCTATCACGGTAGAAATTTGTGAAACTAACTTTTGGTTTCGCGTAAGTATAGCTATACTAATGATAGCATTAATGATGAATATGGCTATCAGCAAGGCAAAGCCTAATGTGATTTTTTGCTTTATTCCAAAGGTTCGTTTCATGATCTGTTTTTACTAAATACTAACCAGGTGTTTAAGGTATCTTTTTAAATTTTAAAATTCAAAATTCAATCCTCCGTAAACAGACATTCTGATTTTGTCGGTTTGTGCAAACTCAAATGAATCCTGATTTAACAAGTTGCTGGCTGAAACAAAGGTTTCCAGTTGCTTCAACACTCTGTACGATACTCTTGCATTCAGGAAGTATTTAGAGCTGACATTTATGTTACCTACATTGGGTGGTAGTCCAGCAAATGAACTAGCTATACTATAGTAAGTATATTTACCATAATAGTACATGTTCAGGTTAAGATTTAATTTAGAGATTGCCTGATAGTTTATAAATGCACCTCCGTACATAGTGGGTGTACCCGGATGTATAGTATCATACACCATAGTCACGTTTTGTGCAGTATTTAATAACGGAGAGTTGAAGTATCTGGGCATATCATATACTTTAGTTTGCTGTATGGTAATAAATGGCTTTAACTGTAGTTTTTTCATTGCCATGTTTAAAGAAAGCGTAGCGCCATTTTGCACGGCTTTCAATCTGATGTTTTCTATAGGTATTCTAAGAATCGGGTCGTTAGGAGATGGTATTTGAAAAGGCGACACTATGTAGTATGTGAAGTCTTTAGCCTGCTGCCGGAACAATTCGATTTCTGCATAATAATAGAAGTAAGTTTAGCCCTATAGCCTATTTCCATCATTGTTATGTTCAGGGGGGCAATAGACTTACTCCCGTTAATATCTATACTTGCCGGAACAGGTACAGGAAAGGGATTAGGAGGAATAACCATTAGAATGGAAGTTGGCACCCTGTTGCTGTTGTATGTATCATAGAAGAAAGGACCACGGTAGGCTTTGGAATAAACAGCCCGCACCATATGTTTATCATTTATCTTGTAGCTTGGGCCAGCATTCCATGACACAAATAACTTATCCGATACATTATACTGATCTGCCCGTACAGAAGCCAAAAGCTTTAACTTTTCTTTGATTAAATATTCAGAACGTAGTGAACCAGCTATGTTACTTATCGTATGTTTACCATTGATAAACCCTTGATTAATGGAAACATTAGAATATTTAGAATCATCATACACAGCATTTCTGAATCCAACACCTGGCTTTACTGACAGTTTTTTTATATTGATCTCATATTCTGTTATAGCATCCAAGGTGTTCAAGTCATAGGTATATCCTTTGTTTCCTCGCATGGCATTTTGCTTACCTCCAAGGTAAGAAAACTGGGATGTAAATTTGTTAAGCTTCACCCTTGTGTCCGCATAGTAGGTATTTGACTCTCTGAATGAAAGCGGAGTTGCAAGATTGTCAATAAATACACTTTGTGCTCTCGATGATTGCCCTCCTCCTGTAAAAGATAGCATAGATTTATCTGAAATTTCATAATTAACAAATGCGTTGTAGCCAAATTTTTCCAATGCTAATTTGGGTTGAGGATATCTCTCCTTAAGGTTAGGTGCTCCATTGGCGTCAACCAAAGGTGCACCCGGAGGTAAGGCAGATACAATGCTATCGTAAGGATGCTTCTTGCCGTCTACCCAGCGGAAATACTGATCTTCATGGCGGTCATGCTGTTGGTAATTGCCGGAAACTACGATATCTAATCTACCGAAGTCATACCCCACGGAAGCATTTGGAAGAATAGAAGTTGGATTACCATATTGTACATTTGATACTGCATACAACCCGTCTTTTGATGGCCTTCGTGTGATTATGTTAATTACACCTGAAGCAGCATTAGGCCCATAAAGAGAGGCCGAGGAGCCACGCACCACTTCTATTTTTTCTACATCGTTTATATCCACCGGGAGCGTTTCCCAGGATGTACCTCCGTTGAAATAGTTATACACCGGCCGGTTATCAATCATGACCAGAGATATAGTGTTGGAGGCATAATTAAAAGTGGATTTGTACGGAAGGTTGTCAAGTCCGCGTATGTGCACATCATAGTTTCCGGGAGTAATTTCTCTGACTATCAATCCCGGCACCAACCTTAATGCGTCTATCATGGATGTACATCCTGCCTTTCTGATTTCTTCCTTACTCACGCTACTAATGGACAATGGAGCGTCAAAAAGTGACTCCTTTTTCTTGGAAGCCGATACCACAGTTACATTCATTAAGTCTTCCAGACTGAGTTCGTCAATGTCTTCCACAGAGACGGAATCGGTTTGCGCCATAGCATAACTGCCTATAGTAATGGCTACAGCAATTAAGCATAATTGTTTCATCATAACTTTAAGGGTTTAAATTGAACAAAAAAACTATCCTACCACGATTGCCAACTTCACAAGATCTGCTGAAATTTTAAGTCCGCGTTTTTCTATTGCGGATTTATTTAATTCAAATTTCATTTTATCATCCACTATAATAAAATTGATGCCGGCACCTTTTTTGGCTCCTCCCTCCGATTCGCTGAGTATAAGTACAGGACTGTTGGTCAATTTACCAGCCAGTGTACCTATGTGTGCACTTTGGCTCTCCGAAATAAACAATATGTGGCATCCGTTGGGATCTGAAGAGGAAGTAAGTTTCTTTACCACTATATTTCGTGTGCCCACTTTTTTGGAAGAGGCCAAAGCTTCCAGCTCAGAAATAATCGGAGAGTTTCCTACCACACCTATCACAAAATCTCCTGATGATGCAGAAGCAGGCCATTCTATGTACTGAGTGAATTTGTAAATAAACAATGAGTGCATTTTATAGTTTACTTGTGCTATCGCAGCAGGAATATAAACCAGCAACAAGCTCAAGAAAACTACCAACTTATTTTTCAATTTCTCAACTTTCACGTTATTGATTATTTTAAAAGTGAAACAATGCACTGACATGATTTTTCAATTTGTTCTATCATAGTTTTATCCCAGTTTTCAAAAGTTGAAACTTCGAATATAGCTTTCACAGAATCTTCAACTATACAAGGATAAATGTATAACATGACTGGTAAGGCCTGCCCAAGGCCGGAATATATCTTAAAATAATCCGGAGGAATATTTTTGATAAGCATTGGAAGTTTCTCTGCATATACTTCGCCGGTGAGGCCTTCACCAGGATGCACTGCTTTCATGGTGCTTTCATCCTTTACCACTGCATATGTTGAAGCAAGTTGTAACGCTTCGCTATCATTGTTTTTTATGTATAGCATGGCCTGGCTTATGTTGAACAAGCTGCATAATGCCCATAATAGTTTGTCTGTTTTTTCTTGCTCAGGTAGACTTGAGTTTTTGATACTTTCTGCTTTGGCTACGAATTTTTCGAATACATCTTCCTGAGGAGTTGCTACTACTGATTTATCAGTTTGAGATTTGATTAATTCTGCTTCAGTATTTGTAGTAATATTTTCTTTTTTTCGGATTAAATGAACGACTGGCACAATACCAAATGCCAATATCGCTACCGAACCTGTTATGATAAGCATGAGAAGCATAAGAGGAATGAACTGATCGTTACATTCTGATCTTGATGGGTAAGACAGTCTGTTTATCTTAACATATGTTAAGATACCTAACATACAAAACAATATAAGTACAGAAGACGGCAGTAGAATTTTTTTCATGTTTTATTTTGATAATTATGTAGTTCGTTCAAGAATTTAATGATTTTATTAACAGGATAGACATAATCTATTTCAGTAATAGCCATGGCAGACTTAGGCATGGTATCAATGGTGCATTCGGTGGGATCTTGTACTATGGTCAATCCACCATACTCTTTTATTTTTTTCATACCTCGAGCACCATCTTTATTGGCCCCGCTAAGCAATATGCCAATGAGTTTGTCCTTAAACACATAGGCACAGGTTTCCAATGTTAAATCTATAGAAGGCCTGGAGTTATTTACCATTTCTTCCGTAGATAAGGCAAACGTATTTCCCACTTCTACACACATATGATAATTGGCAGGCGCTACATATACACATCCTTTTTTTATACTTTCTTTGTCATCAGGTTCGGTCACTTTTTTGGTACTTTTTATTTCAAGAGCTTCTATAAATCCGCTACGTATATGTTTAAGACGATGACAACATATGATGATAGGCAGTGAGAAATCTGCCGGAATTTGATTTAGTATGTTAGTCAGAACAGAAAAACTTCCGGCTGATCCTCCTATAGCCACGGCTTTGTATTGTCGTGTCAAATCTTCTTCCTTCATGCAATTAGAAAAAGCTTCTGTTTACTGCAGTGCTGATTTTTAGTCTTTGTATTTTTTATAAATTTTTTCTTCCTGATTCACCACCAAAAATTTACCAGCTACATCGCTCCATATAATAGACTCTTTAGAACCTATGGCTAAGTACCCATACATGAAAAGCGACTCATGAAACAATCTTATTACGTCTTTTTGTAGTTGTTGGTTGAAGTAAATCATCACATTTCTGCACAAAATCAAATCGCATTTGGTAAAAGGAACAGCATTCACAAGGTTGATTTCCCGGAAAGAAACTCTCTTCAATAGTTCCAGGTCAAATACTGCATATTCTTTTTCGTATTGAAAATATTTTCTGATGTCGCCATTGTTATTATAACGTATGTAATTCTTTTCGTTGATGTCCATTTTGCGTATCTGTATTCTGCCGGATTTAGCTTTTTCTAAAATACACTTATCTATATCGCTTGCGATAATCTCAACCTTATCCAACAAACCCATTTCCTCCAATACAATCAACATAGAATACGCTTCCTCGCCGGAAGAGCAGCCCGCATGCCATATACGTATTTTTTGCTGATTCAGGAAAAGATTCGGAATCACTTGCTTCAAGGCTCTCCAAAAAGAGGGATCTCGAAATAACTCTGTTACATTGACTGTAATTTCATGTAAAAATTCATCCTTCGCAATTTGGTTGTTTTTGATCATTGCCAGCAGGTTGTCAATGGTTGATATTTTTTTTATCTCCATTACCCGGTTTATTCTGCGTTTAAATGAAGACATGGCATAATTAGTGAAATCATATCCATACTTATCTTTGACTACTTCGCAGATTCTTTTCGTATCATTTATGCTGATATCCTGCATGACTCAAGTTTTGATTCTCTTTATATGTAATTGTTGCGTTGTACGATTTAGCTTTAATTTAGGTTACCTAAAAAATAATTTTAAGTGTATTGTTACCCGCACAATATTAGTTATTTGCTAATGTATTAAACAATGATATTCTGAACTATATTTTATTTAGCCTAAAAATGTTTTTGCATTATTAAAAGGTTTTATTCATATTTAGCAAGAGTTTTGACCTATAAAGCTATTAAAGAAAAAAATAAAACAGAAATTATGAGATCGAATAAAACCTGTATAGCATGTATTTTTTTTAGTTTTTTCTTATGTATTACTAACTTAAGTTTATCACAAACAAATAGTTCTGCTTTGAAGCAAGCCAATAAGTTGTATG
>JANWYS010000034.1 GCA_025054875.1 Cytophagaceae bacterium
TTTGAATTTTTTTTAGTTTTTAATCTAATTAATCTTTCAAAAAACAACTCACTTTACACACTTTTTGGGACAGTATCGTTTCTAATGTGTAGTACTAGTAAAATTAGCTGTCAACAATTTTGCAGGTTATTTAGAATTTTTCCATTGCGTAAAATGTTATAATACTCTTAGTGTTTAAAACTCTAACAACGATGAGGATGGACATCCTGTAGAGCGGTGGATTTGAAATATAAATCAGTAAATGCGGGAACTATCTTAATATGTATAATTTACCAAAATTCTTTTTGAAAGATTTATCACCTGCGGTTTCGCGATGATTGAAAGCATTCTCGTTACTATCTTTTATTATTACACGATACAAATACACTCCGTTTGCCAACTTATCTCCAAACTCATCTGTAGCATCCCATGCATAATCGGTTATATTGTGGCCTACATGTATGTGCCCCAACTCTGCTTTGGTAATTTCTCTCACTACCTTACCGGTTACGGTCATGATTTGAATTTTAATATCATCCGGTATATGCTTACCTGTGAGAGTAAATACAAAACGCGTGCTGGTGGAAAAAGGATTGGGGTAAGGATAAAAGTTGGTGATGGTAGAAGCATTTACTACCTCAAATGAAATTCTGTAGAGTTGGCCGGATTTATTACCGTTCACGTCTCGTCCTTGAACAACAATGGAGTATATGCCGTCGGGCAAATCTTTGGGTTGATATTCTATAATGAAGCGATTGTCTGCCCCCGGATCCTGTCCATAACGCAACACATCCGGGTTTGTATGATTAATGGTAACTAAATCTTTTGAGCCGGGATAAATCATATATATTTGCAAATCTTCCGGATTGGTCAGGAGCAGATACTTGCTATTGTCTACTAAAGTGATGGTAATAACGGGGCTCGGCGACACGATATCTCCATCCATGATGTGTACGCCGTCGAACACAACATCAATGACGGGTGGTGTTTTGTCTTTTATGATTTCATAACTGATGTCGATGACATTGTTGTTGTAGTATTCCTCCGGCTGTATGTAAGGGTTTACAAATGCTCTCAGTTGATTATCGCCCCAATAGCCTTTAGTGTTATATTGGTAAGTGAAGGTTACGGATTGTCCGGGCTTCAGGCTGTCTGCCTTTATCAATAACACTTCTCTTTTACTTCCTTTCAGAGAGTTTACCAATAAAAATTCTACTTTAAGTGAATCATCGAATGATAAGTCAGAAATATTTTCGAAGTTGTAAGTGAGTTTAATGTCGGCTCCTTCCTCACGTTTTATGATGTTATATTGGTCTACCCCAACCACCATAGGATTCATGGTGCCTTCAGGGACTTTGTGGTATACTACAAGCCATTTTTTTAATTGAGCGGGAGTAAGGTTAAGTGTGTCTCTGAAAATGGCTAATAGCTTTATTCTCGGATAGAGGTTGGCATCAATGAGAGGAGCAAGATCTACGGAGTCCAGGTCGTTTCCGGGGCGTGGTTTGAAGTTAAAGTTACCGATGGTGTCTACATGTACTCCGGCGCTGTTTATACGAATGATTTTAAAATACACTTCATCACCATAAGTGGAGTCTGTAACTTTTTTGTAAAAAGAGCCCCATCTTCTGGCAGGTCCGATTTCCGTAGAGGTGATTGTTCCGTAGGTATGATTTATGGGGATATTTACGTTTATTTCTACAAATCCGTTTACATCGTTGCTATGGGCCTCTGCGATGGGGGTAGTAGCTCCTTTTTTCCCAAAAAATATGTAAGGTTCATTATCATCGGCATCGTATATTTTGGTGGCTCCGAATGTAGAGTTTAGGTAATCGCGCACAGAGTTGTTCCAACTGCTGAATTGGCCATTACCATTGGCCATGAAGAAATAATAGTCTCCGTTTGAGAGGAAAGATTGAGCATAATCTCGTACACTGTTATCTATACCCGATCCTCCATAAAATGCTTTCAGAATGTTCACCGGATGTCTTCCACAACTCCACCACGGGTATGGGTAATATATGTGTTCAAAATTTGATCCTGTAAACGCCGTGGCAACGATACCATCAATTTCATAGGTAGTGCTTCCCAATTGTCCGTTTCCAAGAAGCTCATATTTGCTGAGGTTGCAGCGTTTGTAGAAATATCCGGGGAATAGGATAGCATCTCCGCCTATATTCAACAAGCTGCTGTCAATATCATTTCCGGGGCCTGTTCCTGAGCGGTTTCCATAACATCTTGCAAATACTCTTTTACTTTCCGAACGAAACTCCCATCGCTTAGTGAGAGTATTATAATTCATGTTTACAATATCATCTTTCAAAAACTGAGGGTATTTGCTTTGCGACCATCCTGCCGGGCTGTCTCGTATATAAACAAAAGAGCTGGTTCCCCAGGCCGTATCTTCTCCGGGCGCAATGGTATTGTAACGAACTCTCCAGTAGTAGACAATGCTATCGGTATTGTTGTCGGTTGCCATAGCAACATTAGGCCACTTTACCAGAGGCCCTGCATTTATTATGGTTGTTTTTTTGAACGGCGAATCAAACTTGTGAGAAGTATCTATTTCCAGATAGTAATCAACATTTCCTATGATAAGGTTTGAAGACTGAGCCACAAGCGTGATGGGTTGTGGCTTGTGTACTATACTAAACTCCTTTGGGAATAAGCATCGTACAGCTCCTAAGGGGATAAAGTATTCTATGGTGGCCACGTTATTGTCTTCTTTCATTTCGGGTATTGAGTCATTATAATCTATTTCAATTATAAATTTGTTGAGGCCGCTGAAGAAATCATTATTTCCTTTGATGATGAAGTCTACGGTGTCGAGGTATCGCACAGCAGAGTATATGGTATCTCTGTAAACGATTGTTTTTCCGTTAGATATTCGGGTAACGCGAGTCATGATAGGTTCAGGATTGAATGCGCCAAAGTTTTTTATGGGTATTCGTATTCTGAACGATTTGGTAGCTGCGGTTAGTTTAGTACCATCGTCCGCAACAATGAAGGCTTTGTGTTCGGGTTTGTCGGCTCTTTGTTCTTTAGTGCCGGATATTTCATAATCAGGTTTTGTTGGGGAGTAGATTTTTATAGCCGGGTCGCCATGCAAAGCCATTTGTGTTGAAGAAAGGCGCTCCATGCTATTGACGTTCAACATATTTTTCTGAACGCTTCCGACAGATTTTCCAAGCATGAGTTGAGTATTGAAGAGTTGTTGGTATAGTGTAACTGTGTAGTTATACAGAGTGCCGGTAAAGCCCAGATCAGTGGTGCCAATCACGTTCAGAGCACCTCTGTCAGGGGTATTTATCCAATCTTCGGCGATGGTATTTTTGCTAAAGTATGAATTGGCGGTGTAGCATCCGTTCATTATAAGGAGCGGATATTTGCCTTTATTTCTGTAGCCTTCAACATCGCTGGAGACAAAGCCTATGTCAATATCAATGATATAAGCAGAAGCATGTCCAAAGAACGTAATGTACGAAACTCCTTTGTTAACCTCATCTGCCAGCTCTGCCCGATCAATGGTGCCATTATTTAAATCCTTAACATAGGTTTTAACAACTTTGCCTCCGAACAATGAATTTTCAGCTATGTTTTGAAAGTTGGCCATGTAGCTTTTGAAGGTATTTACCTCGCTTAAATTTTTCCCTCCGGAGAGATGAATTATATGTTTTCTCCACAAGTAATTAGAATCTAACAACTCATGTTCTTTTACTTTGTTTAGATAGTTGATCACATCGTTATTGTTAGCGGCAAACAAGCGTCCTATGGCTATGCGTGGCTTATATTGGGCATCCATAGTAAACATCAGGTCAGAGGCAGGGCTACCGTAGGTGGGAACAAAACTTTCAAGCTGAAAGTTGGGGAAAGGGCTGTTTATGAATACAGAGGGACTTTTCCTGTAAAAATACGTTTGCCCGCTTCCGGGGTCTTGGCTGGAATAGAGTAAATCCAACCCTTTGCCGATAATGTATACGTATTGAATATTGGGATTGTTATCTGCCAGGTATGAACAAAGTTTTTTTATTCCCAGAGGAGTAAGCTCGCCATAACTAAAAAGATTATATATTTTTTCGACATCCATGACCATTACGTTGTAGCTTCCTCCTGCCACTGAAGAACGGTAAGCGGCATATTCATTAGCAGCTGCCATAAGTTTATTGTGCGTAATGATGAGATAATTTGCTGTGAGGAAATTCGCGGGAGTAGTCATGTCCACAGCAGCAATGCCCGATGCCGGAATAAAAGAAGAAGATAAATACATTTTCATAGGTACGCTGTTACTTTCCGGAATAACAGCCTTAAGCATTCCTGAGGTCAGTGTAGACTCGATTATGGATATGTTGTTAGTATTTCTTATATCAAACAAAATCGGAGAACCCGATAAACTCCATGGCATTTGGATGAGCCTTGTTGAGGATGAAGGAGCGAGGGTTATGGTTTTGTTGGGTTGATCGTTCATGGAAAGGTTTTGCGGATAGGTAAGTTTAATATATGCAATGCTTATCCGGTTATTACTTGACACATCATTTGCTTTTATAGTAACGGTGATATTACCGCTTGCATCAAAAAATCCTTCATTGATGGCTTGTGAAAAAATAACTGTGCTATGGTAACTGAAGGGGTTAACCGGAAAAACAGCAGCGGGTGAAGAAGGATTACCAATCAAGATGTTAACCACTCTTCCTGCCTGATTATTTCTGCCCACCAGCATGATTTCGAGTATGGGTTGCTGCCCTGAGGTTGTATTGAGATTGTCTGCCGTAAGTATGTGGGTAGATTGTGTAGTGAATGCAGGACCAAACCAACCTTCGCCCACATCGCCATCGCTGTAGTGTGTTCCTGCATATATTTCGCGACCTCTTGAGTATTCATCAGTAAAGAGATATAACTTTTCGTCCCAGTGATAAGCCTCCGGCGAGGCAGAAGATGTAGCCGATATGACAGGCATGCGTTTGTTAGAAAGGGATGTGTTGTATGTGAGAAAGTAATATGCTACATCTCCGTGAAGGTTGTAGTAGCGGTGGGGTTGGCTGGTGTAGGGTTCATATAGAGCCGAATCTAAAGTGCCATCAATGGCCTGAGCGTAAAAAATTATTTTGTCGGATGTGTTGAACACCCCATCGCTTTCACCTAGTACTAAAATGTTCTGCTCTACACCATGATGAAAAATCTGAAATCTTCTGGGGTCTATTCCCGATAATCCTAATGCATTGATTTGTGAATAGGATATTTCGTAAATTCCCGTTTGTGTAATTGGTATCCTGAAATATGACTGCCCCGGCACTATCCACTCATTGCCGTACAGCTGACCGATGGCATTTTGATGAAAGAGCACGAGTAATGCATAGAACGATATGTAAATCCGTAACTTCATCAGTTTAAAGCCAGTTTCAATGAGAATACGTTGGAATAAAGTTCTTCAGATAAATTTCCAATATCTGTCAGTGCATAATCAATGGAGAATTTATTTATTTTAACTCCCACACCAAAGGTAGGCCTTACTCTGGCGATTTGCCCTTTTTCAAAATCTTTAATACGCTGGTAGTTTCCCACTCCCCCACGCAGGAAAATGATTTGCTTGTAGTGAACTTCAATGCCTGCGGAAGGGTCTACGGAAATAAGTTTTGATTTCAGCAGTACGTTCCTTTTTCCATCAAATGTGTTGGCCATGTCCATACCGGTAAACAATCCGATTTTTTTTGAGATGTTGAATTTTCTTCCCAGTCCCAGGATGAGTTTAGGTACTGTTATTTCAACAGAATTTTCAGGAATATTGTTTCCGGTTTGTATATACACATCTCGTACGAGAGCAGTGTTATGCGACCATGCGTTGAATGTGCTGGTTACGTCTCTTGCCATTGCCCCCATACGCCAGCCTTTTCGCTCATATTGTATGCCTGCGTCCATGCCAAATCCCCAGGCGTTTGCAAACTGTCCCACCACACGATGAATTACTTTGAAATTCGCACCGGTTTTCAGGCCTCTCAGAGAGCGTATGCTGCGTGCGTAAGACAAAATGAAGCCATAGTCGGCGGCAGAAAAAAAGCGTATGTTATTGTAGTTAATGGCGCCGTTGGCATCGTACAAAAAACGTGTATCGGCAATGTCGTCTACCCCGAAGCGTATGCCGGATAAAGCCAGTACACTGGCAGAGTCTAACCGTGTGGCAAAACCAGCATAATCGTATTTGGCTATGCCGGCAAAATATTCGGAGTGCATGAGGCCGATTTCGTATTTTGTCTTTAGCGATAGTAAGCCTGCAGGATTCCAGTAACCGGCCGTCACGTCTTCAACGGTAGCCGTTTGTACTCCCGACATGGCCAAAGCCCTGGCTCCTACACCTATGCTCAAAAATTCGTTACTGTACTTTGGTGCTATGACTTGTGCCTGGCTTTCTATCTGGCCTGCAAAAACATATAACAAGATAAATATCGCTACGTACATGATTTTTTTTCAAGCCAATCGTACAAAAATGTATTTGCACCTTATTTTATCCTAAATATTCCATAAAGGTAACTATTTTTTTAAAAAATTATTGTCACGACCATTGCTGTCATAAAACCTGCTGTGACCTAAATTTCAAACTCAAAATAAAACCACTCAAAACAATCCTTGTGAGAGTATTTCATTAAAGACTAATTCCGGATTTCACTTAAGAGAAAAGCTGTGTTGAAATTTTTTTATTCAGGGCGCGCCCCTACGGGGCCGGGCTGTCCGCCACTCCGCTATCGCTGCGGTGCTCCGCTAAAGCTCCGCACTGGCCGTGCCGGCCATGGCTCCCATCCCTCGCGCAGGGTCCTCTCGAAATTTTTCAGCTTCACAAGAGAGTGTGAACCTCCGAAGTAGCTTGAAAAGGGACTGAGGATTTCGTTGAGTTCCTTTTGGCAGAGCCTTCAACATAACAAACAGAGCGAGCCGTGTAGGACTGGGCGCCGCCCTTTGGGCGGCGCCCAAACTCAAAGCTTTCAAGAAAAAAACTACCCAAACGTCATTCGTAAATGAAATCCATCCTTGCCTAAGCTACAAACCTCACCCTTATTTTTTCTTATGCATACTCATGCATTGAAATAAAAAGCAGCTCCTGACCATTTCGTCAGAAACGATTTCTGTACCTTAGCAAGTCCCAAATGTGTGCGTTACAACACACAATACAAATACCATATAACTTTCAGAGCAGGGATCCAGAATTTGTTATGTAATATTTATTTAAAAAAATTATTATATTTACGAAAAATCCGGGTTTGAAATGAAACTTAATCTATGTACTATTCGTAGCATAGTTATTTGTTTGATATTAATTTTTACTTACACAACCTTTGCTGCCGGTTTGAAATTAAAAGTTGGGGATAAGGTGCCAGATTTTACCATAAACGACCCCAACGGTAAGCCTATTCATCTTTCACAATTGAAAGGAAATGTATTTATGATAGATTTCTGGGCATCCTGGTGCCAGCCTTGTCGCATGGCGAATGTAGAGTTGGTACCAATCTATCATAAGTTTAATCCTCATGGGTTTGAGATTTTTAGTATATCGCTGGACTCAAAAAAAGAGCTTTGGGTAGAAGCCATTAAAAACGACAAACTGGTGTGGCCTTATCATGGCTCGGAGTTGAAGGGGTTTGAAGCCAATGTGGCTAAACTCTACGGTGTAGATGCTTTGCCATCTACTTTTTTGGTGGATGAAACAGGTTCTATTATCGCTGTGGATTTTGACGAGTTTGACCTCGAGGAGAAACTGACAAAAATATATTTTGAGCAAGTAAATCTGTATCCTACACTGGTGAGCAACAAAATATTCTTTACCAATGAAACCAAATATCAGATAGAAGATGCTTCGGGAAGAGTTCTGTTGAAAGGCAAAGGCAAAGAAGTGAATGTAAGTAGCCTCTCATATGGAGACTACTTAGTTAAGTTTGAAAAAAAGACCGTGCAAATCACAAAACTAAAATCTCCTCAAAGCGCTACATTCTATCCCGTAAGAGCAGATGATAAAATAACCATTTCGCAACAGGTACACTACGAAATATATAGCCAGCTCGGTAAGCTTGAGAAAAAAGGAAATGAAACCGTAGTAGATGTTAGCCACCTGAAGCCCGGCCTGTATTACATCAGCTTAGATGGAGAGGTCAGCAGTTTTCATAAAAAATAATTAAAGATACATCACATCAACAACCTGTCTTTTATTTCAGTCAAAATATTTTTCACAGTTATGTCATCACCCCTCACGGTATAGTGAGCTTTTTTGTAAAACCACTCTCGCTCTTTTCTTTTTTCTTCTACAAATCGGTAGAGTTCCTCTTTGCTTTTACCCTTTAGCATTGGCCTGTGGCTGTGTTCGGAAAATAACCTGTCGCACAAAGTTGGCGTGCTCACTTCCAGATACACGCTTATACCATTAGCATTGATGATTTCCATGTTGTTGTAAAAACATGGAGTACCTCCTCCCGTACTTATTACCGTATTTTTCAAACCGACCGTGCTTTGCAATGCCTCGTGTTCACATTGGCGAAAATAATTTTCGCCGTGATGAGAAAAGATATGTTCAATGGTCATGCCTTGTGAATGCTCTATCAAACCATCTGTGTCCACATATTCATAGCCCAGCTCCAAAGCCAATAAGTTACCAAGAGTTGACTTGCCGCTACCCGGCATACCTATCAGATAAATTTTCATTTCCGCAATATATCTGTGTAAAAAGGTTTGCAACTTAACAAATTATTTCCCCAAAACATCGCCGGATTGTTTCGGGCAAGCCGAAAGAATATACATTTCGATATTTCGAAAACATGCATAACGCATAGCGCTAAAGCAGGCGGCAAGCGTAGATCAAATACACAAAGAACGCCTTTGGATGTGAATTTGCTTCAGGCTACGCCTTCTTTGAGTTTTTCGGCATTGTCGGCTATGCGCAATTGTTCTATAAATTCGCCTATGTCGCCATCCATCACCGATGGAAGGTTGTAGACGGTATATCCTATGCGGTGGTCGGTGACGCGGCTCTGGGGATAGTTGTAGGTGCGTATTTTGTCGGATCGGTCGCCGCTGCGCACCATAGATTTTCTTTGCGTTTCGATTTCTTTGTTTTTCTTTTCATATTCGAGTTCGTAGAGTTTTGTGCGCAGCATTTGCATGGCGCGTTCGCGGTTGGCGAGCTGGCTGCGTTCAACCTGGCATACTACCACTATGCCGGTGGGTTTGTGCGTAAGCTGAACTTTGGTTTCTACCTTGTTTACATTTTGCCCTCCGGCGCCGCCGGAGCGGGAGGTTTGCATTTCTATGTCGGCGGGGTTTAGCTCTACGTCTACTTCCTCTGCTTCCGGAAGCACTACTACCGTGGCGGCGGAGGTGTGCACACGGCCTTGCGTTTCTGTTTCGGGCACACGCTGCACACGGTGCACACCCGATTCATATTTAAGTTTGCCATACACATCTTCGCCCGATATGTTGGCTATAATTTCTTTGAACCCACCGGATGGCCCCTCGGCAAAATCCAGCACTTCAAACTTCCACCCTTGCGATTCGCAGTAGCGCTGGTACATACGAAACAAATCGCCGGCAAACAACGCTGCCTCATCCCCTCCCGTGCCTGCACGAATTTCAAGTATTACGTTTCGGCTATCGTTCGGATCTTTCGGTATCAACATTTCTTTTATCAAAGCCTCCATAGCTTCTTTTTGAGGCTGCAGTTGATCTAATTCTGCTTTCGCCATCTCTCTGAACTCTTCATCTTTTTCCGTTTGCAACACCTTTTTCGAAGTTTCTATGTTGGAGAGAATCTCTTGGTATTTTCTGTATTCTTTGACTATTTTTTCCAGCTCTTTGTATTCTTTATTTAGCTTCGAAAATTTTTTTACGTCTGCAATGTTTTGAGGGTCTATCAACATCTGCCCTACTTCTTCAAACCTTTTGCTTATGGCCTCCAGCTTTTCCAGCATATTTATTCTATCGTTGGTTAAAAATGCAAAGATAACAAAAGATAAGCTCAGATGGCGAAAATGCATAGGGTGGTATTTTGGCCATTAAAGTTACTTCGTCCGAAAAAATTAAGCAGGATTAAAATCATCACCACATGATTGTGAGTAAAATTAAGTGCTGATTTTCTGTTATAAATTTCGAAAGAAAGCAAATCTTCGCCGTAATTTTTCAGGCCTATAGTTTTGTATAGAAATTTTTGGCTTAAATATTGCTAATAATTTTCTTGCCTATACGGTATTACTTAGTATATTTGAAGAACATTATTACATACATTTGTAACTAAATTAAACAACCTATACACTATGAGAAAAATAGCTTATTTCTTTGCCCTTGCGGCAATATCTTCCCTTGTTGTTTTTACAAGTTGTAAAAAAGACAAAGACCCGGAACCAGAGCCTACCGGGCCTAACGGCTGCGATGCGCAAACCTTCCCCACTAATACGGGAAATGCCACTGTGAGACTATTGAACTTTACTAACACTTCAGGCGGCTTTGTAAACATAAACGCCGCTGCCGGAGATGTATTAGCCTTTGCTATCGAAGTTACCAAAGGAACAAACCGACCACAAAAACTTAGAGTGTACCAAACAGATTGTGTTAACTCTAAAGGCGATATTGTGACCTTTACCGGTCAGCCTGGCCTGGAAGATGGCGGAAAACGCATAGACTTAAGAAATACCGATGACCCACAAGTGCGCAACGTAAACTATACGGTGCCTTCCGGATTTTCTACTTACTATGTGAACATAGAGGTGGACGAGAGCGGAGACAAGTATACTTATTTACGTATAAAGCTAAACATTAGCGGTTCAGGCATAGTAGATACCTGGAGCAATATTACACTTGGTGGAAACAGCAACACCAGCTACGCATCCAGAATGTCTTCCGGTACAGGGCAAACTTATATGGCCTGCAATGCTGTTGCTAACATGGAGTACATTGATATAACTTATGCAGTGTCTACAACTTCTCCTTACAATTCATATCTTTGCTCTAACCCCGCAAGGTTCCTACCTCCAATTTCTTTGGGCGTATCAACGGTAAACTGTGGTGAAGACGGTACATCATTATCCACTACAGGCGGAAACCCGAGCTACTTTAAAGCTCATAGCGGTGTAAGTTTTGATGCGGCTACGGATGCCGACCTGTCTGCGCTTACTGTTTCTACCAGCGACCCGCAATATATACAAATCAGCTCTACGCCTGTTACTGTGCAGTTCCGCAGCTATGATGGCAGAAAAGGCTTAATTCGTGTGAACAGCGGAACTTTGAACGATACTAATGGTTCTATTAATATAGATGTAAAAGTACAGCGCTAGTATTGACGGATAATTGGACATTAAAACCTCACTCGTGAAAAACGGGTGGGGTTTTTTGTTTTTGTCAAAATTACGAATCGTCCGGTTGAAACATGGCTGTAAACTATTTCATGCAACAAAGTCTTTCCTTTCGGAATGGGTAAGAACTCGTTTTGTTTATACATATAAAAATATCCGTATGAAAATTCAAAACTTTATTTCTACTGCATAACATTAGAAAACTCAACCTACGAGTCTCGCATTGCAAAGGCTTGTACTGCCTTTTTGATTCCAAATTCCGATTCAAATGCATAAAATGGGATAAAAATGATTATTGCTCAAGTATCTAACCCCAGAAATAAAAAAAATTGTTTCATGATTACAATCGAGTGATGATGTATGTAGAGCTTAATCGTAAAAAAAAGAAAAAATTGTTCTTTTTTTTAACAAATTTTGGGATTTTAGAGGAGTAGATTTATTAATTGAAGCTATTCCGTTGGTCAAATCGAAATTAAAATAAGTTAATTTTTGATAGTTAGCACTCGTAATGAAGTTGAAAAAAACAAAGTGTTGAAGATGGCTTATGATGCTGTTGAAGAATCTGCGATAATTGAGAAATGGACTGATAACCCCAAATATTATCACGAAGTATCTTCTGTATACGTTTTACCACCTGATCAGGTATTCGCTAATTTCAGTTTATTAGAGGCTATGGAAAAAGGACTACCGGCAGTAGTTGCTAATGTTGAACATGCGGATAAAATAATAGACCATAACATCAATGGATTACTTTGTGAACAAAACAAAGATGATTTTGCTAAGTGTATCTTAAAATTATGAGAGATGATGATAAAAGAAAAACGATGGGGATTAACGCAAGAAAAAAAATTTTGGAATGTTTTAATGATAAAGACAGAGTCAAACCAGTAATTGAAACGATAGAAAAGGTTACAGGGAAAAGTATTCTTAAAAAATAACAATGTGCGGCATTACCGGTTTTATTGCTTTAGAGGCAGTTCCATCAGATGTGTTAAAGCACATGAACCATTCATTGTACCATCGCGGACCGGATGCCGAAGGATATTATTATAACCACACTGTAGGCCTTGCGCATCGCCGCCTGAGTATTATTGACCTTTCGAGCGCTGCTAATCAACCATTTTTCTCTTATTGCAAAAACTATGTAATGGTCTACAATGGCGAGGTATACAACTACAAAGAGCTCGCCCGTAAGTATAATCTTAGCCTCAGAACTACTTCAGATACGGAGGTAGTGATTGAGTTATTTGCGAAGTTCGGTCCGGGCTTTGTATGTGAGCTGAATGGCATGTTTGCTTTTGCCATATACGATATCCGTCGCCACAGGCTTTTTCTCTTTCGCGACAGAATAGGAGTGAAGCCTCTTTTTGTTTATTCGGGAAAAAATGGTTTTTTCTTTGCCTCTGAAATAAAGGCTTTCAAAATACCCTTTTTTACCCTGGAAATAAATAAAAAATGCATTGGTGGTTTTTTACATCTTGGCGTCATAGCTGAGCCGGAAACCATTTACAAAAATCTGGAAAAGTTTCCCTCTGCCCATTATGCCGAAATTTCATCAGGCAAAATACAGTATCGCAAATATTGGGATATAGGAGAGAAAATTTCACGCACTGTAATCAATGATGAAGAACAGGCCAAAGAAGAATTAAAAAATCTTCTGGAAAGTTCTGTGAAATACAGACTCATCAGCGATGTACCGTTCGGTGTTTTTTTAAGTGGTGGTATTGACTCGAGCTTGGTCACCGCTATTGCTCAAAACATTTCAACTGCAAAGATCAAAACCTTTTCAATCGGATTCAAAGAAAATAATTTCAATGAATCAACCTACAGCAGAGCAGTTGCAAATTACCTTCACACCGAACATTATGAATATACAGTTTCAGAAAAAGAAGCAAGGGATATCATATGGGATGTTATTGATCATTACGATGAGCCTTTTGCGGATACGTCATCTATTCCGACATACATTGTATCGCGGCTTGCTTCCAACACGGTTAAAATGATATTGTCCGGCGATGGTGGTGATGAACTTTTTTTAGGTTATGGCTCATACAATTGGGCTCGTCTTTTCTCAAACCCTATGGTATACTATAATCGCAAAATTCTAGCTTTTTTTCTCAGAGTTTTGGGATCAGACAGATTAAAGAGGATTTCTAAATTATTGGATTATACTTTTCCTTACAACCTGCAGAGTCATATACTCTCGCAAGAACAGTATTACTTTGATGCAAATGAGATCAATTGTCTTGTAGGTGATGAATATAAAAAACCATCCGAACATATTTACACCTACAGCATAGCTGCGCCAAGGAGGCTTAGTCTGCAGGAGAAACAATCTTTGTTTGATATAACACATTATTTAAAAGATGACCTGATGGTTAAAGTAGACAGGGCATCTATGAAAGCCTCTATTGAAGCGAGAGAGCCTTTGTTAGATTACAGGCTTATAGAATTTGCCATTAACCTTGACGAAAATCTTAAAAACAGAAATTCAGTTCAGAAATATATTCTCAGAGAAGTATTATATCAATACTTGCCGCCATCTATGTTTGATAGGCCAAAGTGGGGTTTTGGAATACCGCTGTCTGTGTGGCTGAAAGGGGAATTGAAATTTCTCATTGATGAGTATTTGTCTGAAAAATCAATTAATGATGTAGGGATATTTAACTATGCAAATGTTGCAGCTTTGAAGTATAAGTTCAGCAAAGGTCATGTACACTTATACAACCGCATATGGCTCATAATAGTATTGCAACATTTTTTTAAGTTCAAAAAGTAGTATCCCGAACATTGTGTATGAACCCATTTTATGCATTAGAAGGCCTTCCTGCAAAAGGATTGGTAGTTGTATTTTTTAATTTTATGCGTCAGAAACAACTCACTGAGGTTCTAACTGTAACTATTCTATTGTATAGAATGAAGGTAAAATTTTTACTTGCGTGAAATGAATCAATCCCTTGCCACATCGCTCAATGATGGATAGTTTTAGTTTCAGATGAGGTGCGTCCTTACATTTATGTCAAGTTTTTACACATACATTTCTTCTTGTTGCAACTTCACCTTGTCACTTTCCAGATATTCCTCATAAGTCATAGTTTTATCTATGATGCCCTTAGGAGTTATTTCTATAATACGATTAGCAAGAGACTGTATGAGTTGATAATCGTGTGAGTAAAACAACAATATGCCCTTAAAGTCGCTTAGTCCATTGTTCAGAGCTGTTATAGATTCCAGGTCGAGGTGGTTTGTGGGGTCATCAAGAATCAGACAATTAGCGCCGCTCATCATCATTTTAGAGAGCATGCAGCGCACTTTTTCGCCTCCGGAGAGCACGTTTACTTGCTTCAGAGATTCTTCTCCGGAAAAAAGCATTCGGCCTAAAAAACCGCGTATAAAACTCTCATCTTTATTTTCTGAATATTGACGTAGCCAGTCCACTAAATTAAGAGTCGTATTAAAATAGGAGGAGTTGTCGCGTGGAAAATATGAGGTTGTAATGGTAACACCCCACTTATATTGTCCGGTATCGGGGTTACGAAGCCCCATGAGCACATCGAAAAGTGCAGATATTCGCAAAGGTTCTTTACTCAAGAAAGCCACTTTGTCGTTTTTATTCAGAGTAAACGTTACGTTTTTAAACATGATAGTGCCGTCTACAGTGGCTGATAAATTTTCTACTGATAGTATTTGATCGCCGGGTTCGCGTTCGGGTTTGAAAATGATTGCCGGATATTTTCGGTTAGAAGGCTTAATATCTTCGAGAGTAAGTTTCTCGAGTAGTTTTTGCCTTGAAGTAGCTTGTCTGGATTTGGATGCATTGGCGCTGAATCGCTGAATGAATTCCTGAAGTTCTTTACGTTTTTCTTCAATCTTTTTATTGGTTTCCTGCTTTTGTCGCAAGGCAAGCTGGCTGGACTCATACCAGAAAGAATAGTTTCCGGCATAGAGTTGTATTTTGCCATAATCAATGTCGGCAATATGCGTACACACCTGGTCGAGAAAATGGCGGTCGTGCGATACTACGATTACGGTATTTTTAAATTCACTGAGAAAGTTTTCCAGCCATCTCACGGAGTGAATATCCAGATTATTGGTAGGCTCATCCAGCAATAATATATCAGGATTTCCAAACAGAGCTTGTGCCAGCAAGACACGTACTTTATCGTTGGGATCAAGTTCTTTCATGAGGAGATGGTGGTAAGCCTCCTTCACACCAAGCCCGCTCAAGAGTTCGGCAGCTTCTGCCTCTGCATTCCAGCCGTTCATTTCGGCAAATTTTTCTTCCAGTTCAGAAGCTCTCACACCATCGGCTTCAGAAAAATTCTCCTTAGCATAAATAGCCTCTTTTTCTTGAATAATGTCGTACAGTTTCTTATGTCCCATGATTACCGTTTGTAATACGGGATATTCGTCAAATTCAAATTGGTTTTGTTTAAGCACAGCTATACGTTCTCCCGGTGTGATTACTACTTGCCCTGTTGTAGGCTCTATTTCTCCGGATATGATTTTTAGCAAAGTAGATTTACCGGCGCCGTTAGCTCCTATGAGCCCGTAACAGTTACCGGGCGTAAATTTTATATTAACATCTTCAAACAATGTGCGTTTGCCGAAGCGTAGAGATAAATTTTCTAAAGTAAGCATGATGAATAATCCTAATGGATGCATCGGCAAAATTAAATATTTTTAGAGAAAGAATATTAGAAATTCGTCTATGTTAATTAGAAATATAAGAAGTATTTATAGCACATACCCATGTAAATGGCAAAATATCTAAGAAGCATTGTTTACGATCGTAATCTCTCTGACTAAAGAATGGAATGTCGTTTTTTGCCAAATGTAACCAGCATCCATCTAGTATGAATCCCTCATATGTGTGCCCCATATATTGTTGCTAACTAAAACTGTATATGAAAAAGCGTCGCAAACCAGTTGACTATAGCTGAACTTTCTTGATTGTGTTGTAGTTTTTCCTTTAATCACGAATATACATATTATTGAATTGCCATAATATTCGTAACTTTACCTGTAAGAAGATGACATCATGAGTAATTTTGATGAAATACATAAAATATTAAAGCGATTAGCCAAAAGCCAAATCAAAACCGACAGGCAGATTGCTGAATTGCGATTGGCTCAGGAGAAAACCGACAAGCAGATTGCTGAGTTACGTATGGCTCAGGAGAAAACCGACGCCCAGCTAGCCAAAACCGATGCCCAGTTAGCCCAAACTGATGCCCAATTAGCTAAGACGGATGCGCAATTAGCTAAGACCGATGCACAACTAGCCCAAACAGATGCTAAACTCAAGGAGGCCTCAGCCATACTGAGCAATATCGGAATCAATCTGGGTTTCTCCACGGAAGACCTTTTTTTCAATACGTTTAAGAAAAAGCCAGTCCTGGCGGGTACGCATTACGATGAAGTATTACGCCATGTGTGTAAGCGTTCAGGAAATTTACAAGACGAGTTTGACATGCTTTTGATCAATGGCGACAGCGTGGCTTTGATTGAAATTAAACATCGAGTTCATCCTAATGATGTAGATGTTCTCATCAACAAGAAACTAAAGAATTTTCGGGAATTGTATCCGGTATACAAAGGTCATAAAGTGTACTTAGGGCTAGCGGGGATGTCGTTTCCGGAGGTAGCAGAAGAAAAGGCGAAAGAAGCAGGCATTGCGATATTGCGTCAAGTAGGCGAAGTAGCCGAAGTAGATGCGGAAAATTTAAAGGCCTACTGATGAATCCACTCTGTCATTATTTGTGTTTTTCATAATTGAAGTTGCTTGTAATCTTACTTGGCGGCGCATTATGACGTTTGTCGTTTTTTATAATATAAATTTTACAGATGGAGAATCAACTCTTATTATTCAATAAAAAGATTACTTTCAGAAATTTATTGCAATGCTCTCAGCTTAAAATTCATTTCTATAACATAAAATTGGATAAATGGGTTGAAAAAGTTCGGGAGGACTTGCGCGAGGGATGGTAGCCATGGCCTGCAAGGCCAGTGCGGAGCTTCAGCGGAGCACCGCAGCGACAGCGGAGTGGCGGACAGCCCGGCCCTGCAGGGGCGCGCCCTACAGAAAAAACATTTTGATACACCATGGTTTTCAAAACTTCATCAGGCTAGCTATTGGTAGTGAATTTAAATTGATTGTGTTTTCTTATAAGTAGGAGAGGAGGAGTACCAGGGGCGGGAATCGAACCCGCACGTCTTTTAAGGGACACAGGATTTTAAGTCCTGCGTGTCTACCAGTTCCACCACCCCGGCAAGTGTTTACAAAAAATAAACGTAGCACTTTGCTACGTTTAGGAGAGCGGAAGACGGGGTTCGAACCCGCGGCCTCGACCTTGGCAAGGTCGCGCTCTACCAGCTGAGCTACTTCCGCAGGGAATGCAAAATTAATCATTGTAAATAAATCTTCAATATTTTTTTAAAATTATTTAGTTGGGTTTTTCTTCGGCGTTCTTGCAGGGCACATTGTTTAACAATTTTCCCGCGTAAGTATATTTACTTTTATGACATCGCTACAATCTATAGCGGTTTTGAAAAGGCAGTGTTCGAGGATGTTAATCAGGCATTGGTAGCCGATTTTTTCTAAATTAAAATCAAGCAAAAAGTCAAACAGTCCCTCTTTGAGACAAGTTCGGTCTTCTTCATGCTGAACAATTCCAATGGCGCGTACGGATGATAATTTTTTTTCTCTCAGAAAAGCACCAACGGCATGCACACAGTTTGCTGCCACAAAAATACCTCTTATGAAGGTATAATGCATGAATGTTTCTGTTAAAACACGCCGAAGTTCTCTTTCATCCTGATTATCTATGTGGACTTGCACGAGCCTTATTTGAGTGAGGTTGTTTTCTTTGAAAAAATTTTTGAATCCATTTACAGTGTTGTTTTCATGCAATGCCTGTGTGTTTTCGTTATGCGTTTTATCGTTGATTATAAGTATTGTGGCATCATTTATAAGCCCATAATGCAGCAACTTTGCGGCTATATATCCGCCGGAAAAATAATCCGGATAGTATCGGGCAACGCTGTAAGAGGCAAGTGCATCTTGTTCTACGCCTATGTAGTAAAGAGGGGTTTGTAGTTGTATCAATTTTTCCAAAACTACTGAGCCCTCTTTGAGATGCCCACACGCTGCGTATGCTATGGCGTCCGGCTTGTATGAAAGTACTTCCATCCATTTATCCAGTTGCTGGTCGGGATGATATGTATGTATACAAATTTCTATCCCAAACTGATTGATGTGCCGGGCGGCTCTTTCTATACCTTCTTTATATTTTGAATATTGCTTGTGTGGATAGTCTCTTTCCGAATACAACACGGCTATTTTGAGATCTTTTTTTTGTGTCAAAGCATTGGTCAGTATATGGGGTGTATAATTCATCTGTTCAGTAACGTCGTTTGCAGATGGTTGGCTTTGTTCAGAATCCCCCTCTTTGTGGAAAACTTTGTTAACAGAACCAACAGATGCATTGGCTGTTGTTGACGTATCTTTCATTTGCACAATTGAATTAAAATTTAAGTTTTCCACAGTTTTTCAACTTTTTTTGAATTTACGAAAAATACATATTAACTGTTTCAAAATCAATAAAATTGCAAATAATAATAGTAAGGCATCTCTGATACGGTGTGTTTATGTTGAAGGCTGTATCCGAAGCGGGTAGCCAGGAAGTATGCAAAATCTGATGACTCAGTTTTTATATGAAATTTTGACTACTTGTGTACTATAGCATGGTTCGTACAACTTGCTTTGTTCAACTGTATGCTACAAATGCTGACGAAAAACTCAGTTATTTTAAAATTGATTTTCACGAGGTCATTCTGTTTAGTATTTTCATGTTGTGTGGCAACACAGACGATTAACACTTTGTGCTGAAAATCGTATATTAGTATGAAGTTTTTTGAAAGTTGAAAGAGACAAAGGTTATCATAGTAGGAGGCGGAGCCGCCGGATTTTTTGCGGCCATCACATGCGCAAGATACAATTACAATGCAGAAATTATCATTTTGGAAAAGTCTAATAAATTACTTTCAAAAGTAAAAATATCGGGTGGCGGACGTTGCAACGTTACACATGCCTGCTTTGACAATGTGCAGCTTTGCAAATACTATCCTCGGGGAGGCAAAGAATTAAAAACATGTTTTGCCTATTTTTCCACAAATCAAACGGTAGACTGGTTTGAATCAAGAGGCGTGCGACTGAAAACAGAACCGGATGGGAGAATGTTTCCCATTACCGATAATTCTCAAACCGTGGTAGACTGCCTGATACGTGAAGCAAGAGTGTTGGGTGTAAAAATCATGCCTAACTTTCAAGTATCATCCATAAGGCCGTCCAATGGTAAATGGATTGTAACCATAAAATCTGGCGAATACATGGAGTGCGATAAAGTACTTGTGGCCACCGGGGGCAACTATGGCGAAAGTGCCTATCAATGGTTAAAAGACCTGAACATAAAAATAGTGCCGCCGGTACCATCGCTTTTTTCTTTCAATGTGCCCAACTCCCGCCTCAGCGGCTTGCAAGGAATAAGTGTGGCCGATGCTTCCGTACGCATAGAGGGTACCAGGTACAAAGAGCAAGGCCCCATATTGATTACTCACTGGGGTTTCAGCGGTCCGGCAATAATCAGGCTATCATCATGGGCAGCCCGCGATATTTTTGAAATGAATTATGATTTCAACATACATATCAATTGGTTGAAAGATATGAGTGAGGAAAAGTTGCGTCAGGAAATCAACTTGATAAAGGCCGAACATCCTAAAAAGAACATTGCGTCCAATCCTTGTTTTAAGCTGCCACAGAGGCTTTGGGAAAGGCTGGCTTTCATTTCCGGGATTGAAGAGGATACCCGATGGTGCGACCTGCCACTCAAAGCATGCAACAGATTTGTCGAGGAATTGATACGTGGTGTATACAATGTAAAAGGAAAAAATACCTACAAAGAGGAGTTTGTAACGGCAGGAGGGGTGTGCCTGAGCGAAATAAATCTCCTCACTATGGAATCTTTATCGCACAAAGGTTTGTATTTTGCAGGTGAAGTGCTCAACATAGATGCACTTACCGGTGGGTTTAATTTTCAAGCTGCATGGACTACCGGCTTTTTGTCCGGCAAGGCTATGGGCACAAGCGAATAACATCGTACCTTAATGAATGTATCCGTACGTCCTTCTGTGTTGATTATGCAAGAAAATACCTTGCTCCTGATGCGTTATTGCTATTCAGGAAAAGATCTTTTTCAAATTCCGGGAGGCAACATGGAGGCCGGAGAAACTCCTGAAGATACCATAGAAAGAGAGTTATACGAAGAAATCAACATACAAGTACACACACACCAATTGCTCTACATAGCACAAACTGTACGAGCAGAAAAAAATAAAACTGTAATACATTTAATTTTTTCCGGTTCAGTAGTTTCCGGTATTCCGGAGCTCAATCCCCAGCATACTTCTGCATTGGAAGCAATATGGATGCCTTTACAGCAAATAAAAAATATTCATCTCTATCCTGATGTGCGCTATGCATTGTTTGAAGAAAGAGGAAGAAACAAAATAACCGCAACCAGGTATCTTGGCCGCATAGAGCAACATTGGTTATGATGTTTTTTTCACAGGATCCAGGTTGTACATTTTTTTGGCAAATCGGATCACAAAATCCTGAGCGGCTTCCATAGTGTTGTTTATTTCTCCCTCCAGTATAGCCTCGCGTAAGGCTGTTTTTATATCGCCTACCTTTTTTCCGGGTGACAATCCAAACAAGTTCATGATATCGTTGCCGGTAAGTACAGGTTGAAAGTTGCGCAGCATATCGCGCTGCTCAACGTCAGTAATTTTTTGTTCTACTTTTTTAAAATTGGCCAGGTAGCGTTCTACTTTGGAATTATTTTTTGATGTAATATCGGCGCGGCACAATATCATCAAATCTTCATAATCATCACCGGCTTCAAACAGCAAGCGCCGTATGGCCGAATCGGTCACATGGTCACTTACCAGCGCTATAGGCCTCAGATGCAGCCTTACCAGATTTACTACCTTACGCATATGTTCGTTTTGAGGCAGTCTAAGCCTACTGAAAATTTTAGGGACCATTCTGGCTCCTATTTCTTCATGGCCGTGAAAAGTCCATCCCACTTTAGGGTCAAAGCGCTTGGTAGCCGGTTTGGCAATGTCGTGCAGGAGTGCTGCCCATCGCAGCCACAGACTATCTGATTCTTTGGCTACATTGTCCAACACCTGCAAGGTATGGTAAAAATTATCTTTGTGCGATTTGTTGTCTATCGTTTCCACGCCCTGCAAAGCTGCAAGTTCAGGGAAAATGATACTCAGCAACCCCGAGTGATACAGTAGTTTAAATCCATAGGAGGGTTTTTCGCTCAGGATGATTTTGTTCAGCTCTGCAGATATACGCTCTTTCGATACTATAGTTATGCGCTCTTTATTTTTTTGAATGGCTTCAAAAGTTATAGGTTCGATATCAAAGTTGAGTTGTGATGCAAATCGTATAGCACGCATCATACGCAAAGGATCATCGCTGAATGTCTTTTCCGGATCAGTAGGCGTACGTATAATTTTGTTTTTTAAATCATTTAATCCGCCAAACGGATCCAGTAAATCACCATAAGACTCATCGTTTAAACTTATGGCAAAAGCATTGATGGTAAAATCGCGCCGCTTTTGATCATCTTCTAAAGTGCCTTGTTCTACTTTGGGATTTCTTGAGTGCCGTGTGTACGATTCTTTACGGGCGCCAACAAACTCAAGTTCCCATTCTTCATGTCGCAGCATCGCTGTGCCATAATTTCGGAATATATGCACTTCCGGAGAAGGCTTTATCAGTGATGCTACCTTATGAGCCAGTGCAATGCCATCGCCCACGCACACAAAATCAATGTCTTTGCAGGCACGCCCGAGCATAAGGTCACGTACATATCCGCCTACAACATAACTCTCTACAGAGAGCTCCTTTGCTGCAGTTGCCACTGTTTTAAACACAGCGTTACTATTTAAGTGAGAGGCGAAGTTCACAAAAGTATTTTTATAGATGAGCTCGATGTTACTATGTTAAATTCTTAAATAGATGCGTTTATTGGTTTTCAAAACCTCTTCACAACATAAGTTAACTATTTCATACGATGTTGTTTGATTTTTCAACAAAGCTAAAGTTGAGCCACAAAAATAAATATTTATTTTCGTATAAATCTATTTTATCCCAGGTTACGCATTGGCGGAAAAGTGTAGTGTGATGAATTTTGCTTCGTCCTGAAAAAAGTTTATAGTTTTCTTAAGTTGAGCGCGCCCCTGCGGGGCCGGGCTGTCCGCCACTCCGCTATCGCTGCGGTGCTCCGCTGAAGCTCCGCACTGGCCGTGCCGGCCATGGCTCCCATCCCTCGCGCAGGTTCTCTCGAACTTTTTCAGGTTCATAAAAGAATGTAAACCTCTTGAGTAGCTTGAAAAAGGAATGCCGCCCGATTTTCCAATAGGGAAGTTTAGAAGGTACAACACGAGACTTCACCCCTCATCCACGCATAAATCCCCCACCAACTTCTCTTCAAAACCACCGATAAACCCAATGTTGTACATAGGACTGAGCGGCCTGGTCGAGTTACTTATCCCAGAGCCTTCAGTCGAAAAAAAAGAGTGAGTTGCAAAGGTTGGGG
>JANWYS010000035.1 GCA_025054875.1 Cytophagaceae bacterium
CAAAATGAATCTAATTGATTCGAAAAATGACTTAATGAGTAAAGCATCTGTTCAAAGAATTAATGTCAGCAAGCTTTTACAAAACTATAGAACTACCTATTTGAGATTCATGAAATGAAGCAACTACTACATAATGTTGGAAAGCAATTTCTTTTTTTTTAAGATTGTAAGATACCAACAATTGGAAATTTTGATATTAATATTTAATTTTGGTTAGGTTATTAATTAATTAGGCGATTTCAATTTTACCTCTTTCTTTCAATGAACAAACAAATTTTGTTTTGCAGCCACGATTTTGAGCAAAAGTATCACAGAGGCATAACTTTTTACAGCAAAGCTGTAGTGAAAGTGTTAGGCGAGTTGGGTTATGAAAATCACATAGTTACCAGCGCACCTTTTTCTAATTACAAAAATATCCAGGAGTTGTACATAGCACAGAAATTATACAATCCTGAGCCTTATGATAAAAACGGTAAACATATGAATTTACCAAAATATTTCTTGGATAAAGTAGGAATGGGGCATCGCTATCGGATTGTACACCTCGATTATATAGACATAACGGAACCCAAATTGAGTTATTTAAAATACGTTAAATCTTATGTGAACAAACCAAATTTTTATTATTACTTGTATCTCCAAGCCAGGCTATCTGAGAAACCTTATTTTATTAGATTTGATAAGTTCGATACAATTTTCACGACATCACCCTTGTCGATTAAAGCACCTAAAAAAATAAGGCTAATACAAACAATACATGATTGTATACCGTTACTAACTCTAACGCACAACGGAGACAATCCACTTGTATTTCACAGGAGAATAAAGAATACATTGGAATATTCCGATAAAGTAGTGTCTGTATCTGAATATTCTAAGCTTGAAACGTTGAAACTATTTCCAAATTATCAGGATAAAATAGAAGTAACTTACCAGCCTGTGCCGATATACCCGGAAGAGGAAGAAGAATCAAAAGATCCTTTAGTGCAAAAAGCCATATTAGAGTCGTATAAACTGGAGAAAAACGGATACTTTTTCTATGTAGGTTTTTTAGAAAAACGAAAAAATATAGAAAATATTGTAAACGCACATTCTGCTGTTAGTGATAAACTCAAAATACCTATGGTTTTTGCAGGAGAAATTGATTGGTCGGATAGGGATATTGTAAAAACAATAACAAATGCCAGAAAAAAAAACATTCGTTATATAGGCCATATTAGCACGCTTGCTAAGCTGGTATTGATCAGAAATGCTGCGGCGTTTGTTTTTGCTTCAAAGTATGAAGGCTTTGGACTGCCACCAGTAGAGGCCATGAAACTTGGTTGTCCTGTAATTTCATCTAAAACATCTTCTCTTAAAGAAGTTTGTGGCGATGCCGGTATACTTGTAGATCCCAACAATATTTCAGAAATCGCGGATGCCATGACTACAATAGTGGAGAATCCATCGTTGAGAGATTCTTTAATTGAACGAGGATACAAGCGCGCAGAATTTTTTTCGTTTGATAATTACAAGGCAAGATTGGTAAAGGTGTTAGAAAGTTAATACGTAGTGTATGGCTTGTAAGTAATTTTTCACAGTTGATATTATCATTGATTAAGAAGATATAAAGTAGTGATAACTGTTTTTTGAAGGATAAAGTAATAGCTTTTAAGTGAGAGTTTTTTCTATGTGTATTCAGCGAAACTTTGGTTCACAGAATTTCAGATATCCTGTTTTATGTATTGAGAAAATGGATCATTAATCAGGATAAGCAACAAATGCCTTCTTGTGGAATCAGGCTACATTACTGAACATGAAAATGATTTTGAAAGGATGCAAAATAGATTATTTTTGTGCATACAATCTTTTTCAAACTTACCATCATGAGCGTATTAGTAAATAAAAATTCGAGAGTCATCGTGCAGGGTTTCACGGGCACGGAGGGCACATTTCATGCTTCACAAATGATAGAGTATGGTACCAATGTAGTAGGAGGAGTAACTCCGGGCAAGGGAGGTACCATGCATCTTGAGAGGCCGGTATTCAACACTGTAGAAGAGGCCGTTGAAAAGGAAGGAGCCGATGTATCCATTATTTTTGTACCTCCGGCGTTTGCTGCCGATGCTATAATGGAAGCTGCTGATGCGGGAATAAAGGTTATTATTTGTATCACAGAGGGTATACCGGTAAAAGATATGGTATATGTGAAAGAATTTATAAAAAATAAAAATTGTCGCTTGATAGGGCCAAACTGCCCGGGAGTGATGACGCCGGGAGAAGCTAAAGTAGGTATTATGCCGGGATTTATTTTTAAAAAAGGAACTATAGGCCTTGTGTCAAAATCCGGCACGCTTACTTATGAAGCGGTAGACCAACTTACCAAAGCAGGACTCGGACAAACTACTGCCATAGGCATTGGTGGCGACCCCATAATAGGTACTACCACTAAAGAAGCCGTAGAGATGTTGATGAATGACCCCGAAACGGAGGGTATAGTAATGATTGGTGAAATCGGCGGTGGTATGGAAGCCGAAGCTGCACGTTGGGTGAAGCAACATGGCACTAAACCTGTGGTTGGTTTTATAGCAGGTCAAACTGCACCCAAAGGTCGTCGTATGGGGCATGCCGGCGCTATCGTAGGTGGGGCCGACGACACAGCTGAAGCCAAGATGAAAATAATGAAAGAATGTGGAATATACGTGGTGCAATCGCCGGCAGATATTGGCGACACAATGGTGAAGGCCCTGAAAGAATATAAAAAAGTTACCGCTTGAAAAATTTCTAGTTTACTCCTTCACAGCAGCCAAAGAGCCTGGCACACTTACGGGGACCTGACTTCCTGTATTGAGCTCAATCTCTATTCCTTGTTTGTTTATAAAGCGAAACTCTGTAAGACCGAAAGATGAATCTTTTTCAATGTTCACCCATGTTTTGTATTTGAAATACCACTTCATACGAATAGAGGGGAAACCTTTTGTGAAGTAAGCATGTAGAAAAGGGTGAACTACAAGAGTAAGCTTTTTTTCGTTTTGTTTATTGATAACGAAGTCCAGGTTGTGTTCTATAAGGTCGGCAAGAGCTATGGAAGCGCTGATGTTTCCTGAACCGTTGCAGGTAGGGCATACTTCTACCGTTTTTATGTTCACTTCCGGGCGCACACGTTCGCGTGTTATCTGCATAATTCCGAACTTTGAAAGTGGCAGTATGACGTGTTTGGCGCGATCATGTTTCATTTCCTCTTTCATGCGTTCGTATATATGCTTTCTGTTTTCAGGCCTGCGCATATCTATAAAATCCACTACTATAATTCCGCCCATATCTCGCAACCTGAGCTGGCGTGCTATTTCCTTGGCAGCCTCTATATTGACGGTGAGTGCAGTATCTTCCTGGTTGGGTTCTGCATTTGATTTATTACCGCTATTTACATCTATCACGTGCAGGGCTTCGGTATGCTCGATAATCAGGTAGCCCCCTCCCGGCAGGCTTACTGATTTTCCAAACAGCATCTTAAGTTGCCTCTCAATGCCTGCCTGTTCAAAAAGTTTTACCTTGCCGGTGTGTAGTTTTAAGATTTTTTCTTTTTCCGGAGCTATTGATTTGAGGAAAGATTTTATTTCGTCATAAACTTGTTTACTATCTACGGTTATACTATCGAAAGTCTCGTTCAGCATGTCGCGCAATATGGATGTGGCTCTGTCAAGCTCTCCGATAATAACATCTCTTGGGTTCGCTTTTTTCAGGTTGTGATAACCTTCTTCCCATTTTTTTACGAGGTTTTTGAGGTCTTTGTCCAGTTCGGCAACTTCTTTTCCTTCGGCTACTGTACGAATGATGACGCCAAAGTTAGCGGGTTTTATGGATTGAATCAGCTTGGCTAACCTTTGCTTTTCTTCCCTGGAACTTATTTTTTTAGATACACTCACTACGTTGGAGAAGGGTACCAACACTAAGTATCTGCCAGCTATGGAAAGTTCGCAGGAAAGCCTGGGGCCTTTGCTGGAAATGGGCTCTTTTACTATCTGCACCAATATTTGCTGGCCTTTGGTCAATACCTGAGATATTTTACCCGTTTTTTCTATATCAGGTTCCAGCTTAAAGTTGTCGAGTTTATACGACTGGTTTTTTGCATTGGTCTGAACATTTTTGGTGTATTTGTTCAGCGAACGTATTTGAGGGCCCAGGTCAAGATAGTGCAGAAAAGCATCTTTCTCGTATCCCACGTCTATGAATGCTGCATTTAGGCCAGGTACTATTTTTTTTACAACACCCAAGTATATATCACCCACTGTAAATTTGTTACCTTGGCCATCTACGTGGTATTCTATGAGCCTTCTATCTTTAAGAAGAGCTATGCGGTCTCCTTCTTCCGCGGAACTGATAAACAATTCTGTGCTCAAACTGATAAAAGTTTTTGTTTTGAGAAAAATAAATACTCACCTCTTGGGAGTCGGATAAATAAGAAAACAACTTATTTTTTCTTATGTCTGTTTTTTCTCAAGCGCTTTTTTCTTTTATGAGTGGCTATTTTGTGTCTTTTTCTTTTTCTACCGCAAGGCATAATACATTTAGTTTAAATGTTAATGATCGTTAATTATTTCAATTCTTCTAAATATTCATTTATCACCTTTTTCATGTCAGGATCGGTAGAAATGGAGAGTGCATGTTGAAAATGTTTTTTTGCTTTCTCAATTTCTCCCGCCTCCTTATATAAGGCACCCAGATAGAAATGTGCCATTTCATGTCTGGGGTTTACCTTTATGAGTTGCTCAAACCGGGCTACCGCTTTGTCTTGCCATCCCATTTGCAAAGACAGAAAGCCTAGGTTGAACAGAGCTTTTTCGTTATTGGGGTCTTTTTCTACAACTTCTCTAAGGAGAACAACTCCCTCCATTGTATTTTTACCCCCGATGTAGGTGAGGGCTAATTTTACTTTTACATCGGTGTGGCTTGGATTTTTATCCAGACAAAACTTGTAGTATGCTCTTGCTTTGTCTGCATAAAATTCTTTTTTGTTGCCGGCACTAAAATTAGCCGCTTCACTAAACACATCGCCAGTTTTTTCCCAATTCTTGAGATTCGGCTCTATCAATGATATCTCTTCGGCATACTTTGCAGCACTATCATATTGATAATACGTGCGATACAAGGCTACCAAAGAGTCCGCAAAAATAATCTTTTTTTTGTTATTTGAAACCTCTTTATAGGAATTTGTTAAAAAATTTAACTTTTCCTTTGCTTTTTCTGGAATTTCGGATTTGTGAATCTTGCTGACATCCGGAATTTTTATGTTTTCCGCTAATGGTTGCGTGCCCATTTCATTGAGCATACTTCCCTTCTTGTTGTCTACTATTACTTTGGGCATGGAAAATAAAACTATCACAAACAACGTAGCACCGGCTATCAGAACAATTTGCGATAGTTTCATTTAAGATAACTGATGTGTTTAGTCTATCTCCTCCTCTTGTTTGCGTAGGCTTGAGTTTGCCTCAATCACTTTTTGGCTTGATTTTATTTGTTCTAAAAATATTTTGGCCGGTTTGAAACTTGGTATGTAATGCTCATCTATAACTATGGAAGTGTTTTTTGAAATGTTCCTTGCTATTTTGCGAGCTCTCTTTTTGTTCACAAAACTGCCAAAACCACGTATGTACACATTGTGCCCTTCAGACATTGATGTTTTTATCACTTCAAAAAAAGCCTCCACCGTTGCAGATACATCAGACTTTTCTATTCCGGTTTTTTCGGCTATCAATGCTACTACTTCCGCTTTCGTCATCTTGTCCCCCTTTTTATATAGTAAATAATCAAATACTTATACATTTAGTTACAAATTTACTGTTACAAGTTCGAATTAAAAAAGTATTTTAGAAAATAGTAAACCAAATTAGTTTACATTTTTAAAATTAATATTACACGATTTGAATTGGAAAATACTGATTTTTTTTCGCGAGAATTAATTGAATGGTACAAGACTAATAAACGTGATTTACCATGGAGAGAGACAAAAGACCCTTATTTAATATGGCTCTCCGAAGTTATATTGCAACAAACCCGTGTGGTTCAAGGTATGCCTTATTACTTTAAATTTGTCGAAAAATATAATAACATACATGCCTTGGCACGTGCAAGCGAAACGGAGATACTGCGCGATTGGCAAGGCTTGGGGTATTACTCCAGGGCAAAAAATCTGCATCATACAGCCCGCTTCATATCAACTCAGTTAAACGGGAAGTTTCCCGAAAGTTATGCCGCCCTAACCCAACTAAAAGGTATAGGCCCTTACACAGCTGCGGCTATAGCCTCCTTTGCTTTTGATGAAGATGTAGCCGCAGTAGATGGAAATGTGGAGCGAGTATTGTGCAGAGTATTTGGCATAACCGAAAACACAAAACTACCACAAGTAAAACGCACCATCAATGAATTGGCTTTACAACTGCTTCCTAAAGGGAATAGCGCTATATATAACCAGGCCGTTATGGAATACGGAGCACTCATATGCACGCCTAAAAAGCCCAATTGTCAGGCCTGTTCCATACGCTTGTATTGTTTTGCTTACCAGCAAAACCTGCAAACCATGCTTCCGAATAAACATAAAAGCAAACCTAAAAAACTTCGCTACATCAACTATCTGGTTATATGCAGCAACAAAAAGATTTTTATGCAACAGAGAAAACAACAAGACATTTGGAGAGGACTTTATGAGTTTTTACCCATCGAAACCCACCCTGATGATTTTCTCAATAATGAACTCATATTCAAAACAGCATTTGCTGATAATGCCCAAAAAATAAAATTGCTGTACGAAACATCTATACTTACACATACGCTAAGTCATCAACTGTTGCATTGCAGGTTTTTAGTGGTCACTTCTGATGATTTCAAAAAAAATCTTTCGGCAAAAAATGGCTTTTTTACTATTGAAGAAATTAAAAACTTACCGAAACCGGTATTGATCAATAATTTTTTGGAACATCACATTTTTTAACTAACTTTAAGTTGCTAAACATTATAAACCTTAAAAAACTATGGCTGGTGTAAACAAAGTTATACTACTCGGGCACTTAGGCAAAGACCCTGAGATACGCACACTCGATAGCGGAAAAAAAGTAGCTAAATTTACTATGGCTACTACCGAAACATATAAAAATAAAAACGGCGAGAGAGTAGACAAAACCGAATGGCACAACATTGTGTTTTGGGGACCTGTAGTGGATGTGATTGAAAAATATCTGAACAAAGGTAGGCAAGTATATGTAGAAGGTAAAATCACCACCCGCTCTTACGACGATAAAGACGGAGTAAAAAAATACATAACCGAAATAGAAGGGCAACAACTTACCCTGCTTGGTGGAAAAAGTACTTCCGGTGCTGACTATATGGATTCTAAAGATGAAATAATAAGCGAGACCATCAAGGCTGATGACACAGACGACCTGCCCTTTTAGCAGATATGTTTAACTTAACCATTTGATTTTGGACAGTAGTAGTCATAAAATATAACAGACCGAATAAAGTGCCCATGCATGCATATGCGTGGGCATTCTTGTTTATGCAAAAACATATTTTCATACATTCATGAAAAATATTATTAAAAAAATCAAAGAAAACTCTAAAAAGAAAAAAGAAAACGATGGCCAGGAAATTGACGCCATTAACCAAGCTATTGAAAAGGTTACCGGCCAGAAAACAACAGAACATCATAAATCCTTAATTCGTAGTCTGATTAAATTTCGTCATACTACCGTAAAACAAATTATGGTTTCCAGAGTAGATATTGTGGCCATTGACTATGATTCAAACTATGATGAGGTATTGAATATAGTGAGCAACCAGCAATACACACGGGTGCCCGTGTTTAAGGATAATATAGACAAAATAGAAGGTATACTGCATATTAAAACACTTTTCCCTTACAGAAACGAGCCCAAAGAATTTGCCTGGCAAAAACTGATACAACCGGTAGAGTTTATTCCCGAAACCAAAAAAATTGATGAGTTGCTGCACTATTTCCAGCAAAAGAGATTGCACATGGCTATAGCCGTAGACGAATATGGAGGCACTGCCGGACTTATTACACTGGAAGACATTCTTGAAGAAATAGTTGGCGAAATAAAAGATGAATTTGACGATGAGGAATTACTTTACACAAAAGTAAATGAACATACCTATAGTTTTGAAGCAAAAATTCTGTTGGTAGATTTTTTTAAAATTTTAAACATTGATCCCGAAACTTTCAATGATGTACGCGGTGAAAGCGAATCGCTCGGTGGCCTCATCTTAGAGTTGCTTTCTGATTTCCCCAAACAAGGCGATAAAATCGAATACAAACAATACCTGTTTGAAGTAGAATGCGTAGAAAAGAAAAGAATTAAAAAAATAAAAGTAACTTTAAAAGAAAATGAAAACAAACAAGATTAAACACATCTGTACTCTGCTAATACCGCTTCTTATGTTACTGATTATGTTACTGAACTCATGCGAAGAGTCATACACCCCAAAACCCAAAGGATACAACAGAATAGAACTACCTCCACATGAATACAAACTTCTTGAGGAAAAACATCCATATATATTTGAATATTCCAGGCATGCGATCATCTGCAAAGACTCCAGCAGCATTGCAGAACCACACTGGATAAACGTTTATTATCCCAAGCAAGATGCCAACATACAACTTACCTACAAAAAGTTAAAAGGCAAAACAAAAAATTTTGACGAACATATAAACGATTCGCATAAACTTGCCTTCAAGCACGATATCAAAGCATATTCAATAGATCAGGGTTGTATAGTCACTCCCAAAGGCTATGGAGCCACTGTGTTTGAGCTGAGCGGGCAAGTACCCAGCCAGTTTCAGTTTTTTGTTACCGACTCTGTAAAACACTTTCTGAGAGGTGCTCTCTACTTTCGAACAGCTACCAAAAACGATTCGCTTGCACCTATTATCGAATACGTAAAGTACGACATCATGCACATGATTAACTCGCTGGAATGGAGAGACTGATCTCATTTTATGCATCATAACTTTACTTCTCCGAATCTTAGAACTCTGCTTTGTAAAAACGATTCTAATGATCTAACTTTTTTCGGTAGTAAGGTTCATTGGCCAGGTCAATGCATGCATTAATTTCATAACCTAACAGCAACATAAACGATACACCGTAAAACCATAACATAAGAGCAATGAGGGTACCTATAGAACCATATACCTTATTGTACGAATTAAAATTGTCTACATAATAAGCAAATATCCATGTGAAGGCTGCTATAAGCAGTGTAGCAAAAAATGAGCCGTGCGAAAAAAAACTCCACCGGGTATGCAATGCAGGAGCTATGTAATAAATGATAGAAACAGCTACATACAAGATCAGAAATACAAATGCATTTTTCATGTACACAAAAAAATCTCCTATCAATGTTTTATGATAGTCATTTGCTCTCAAGTATAGTTCTACTATTACGTTTGCTCCGATTCCAACGATCACGATGAGAGATACTATGAAGATGATTACAAAACTCATGATCATCCTTTTTATAAAAGGCCTTCTGTCAACGGTTGTATGGCATCGGTTAAAGGCATTTTTCATAGCCATCACGCCGTTGGAGGCCGAGTATATAGTGAGTAAAAAACCAACAGAGAGTAGGCCCTTGCGTGGTATACTTACAATCTCCCGTATGGTAGACTCTGCCTGGTGATATATGCTTTCCGGCAAAATGCTGTACATGTATGCCAATATTCTACTCTCTAAGTTGGGAATAGGAATGAAGGGAATAAGACTGAAAAGAAACAATAAAGCCGGAAACACCGAAAGCATAAAACTAAAGGCCATGGCACGCGAACGCTCTATGAGCAGATCATTTTCAATTTCGCGAAACAATATGACCGTGAAAGTATACAGCTTAACCTTTTTTTTGGTGAAGCTAACTCGCTTAGACCAACGTATGATTCTTTGGTAGAGAGTGTTTTGCTGAATAAGTTGTTCTATCTTTTTCATGTCTGTTGTTCGAAATACGCATTTAGTATTTTCTGAAACGATTCAGGAGGCAAACAAGGTTTTCCGTTAGAGCTTTTGATAAAAACTAAAACTGTTTCTGCCACTGAAAGCAGTGTATTTTGCTCATTGTAGATTTCATATTCAAAAACAATACGGACACCGGGTTTATTTTTTATGTACACATGCACGGTAAGCAGGTCATCATAGAAAGCGGGCTTCAGGTATTTAATTTTGTATTCAGATACAGGCATCATAGTACCTTCGTCTTCAAGAGTTTTATAGCTGTATCCAATGGCTCTGAACGTTTCTACACGGGCTACTTCGAGGTAAGAAGCATAATTTCCGTAGTATACATATCCCATTTTGTCGGTTTCGGCATAGCGTACACGTATTTGAACAGTGTGATGAATCATTTTATATTTTTGTTGTCTAAATACGTATGGTAGCGGTTAGCATTGTTTATGTGGTCTCTGTAATTTTCGGCAAAGTCGTGATATCCGGGCCTTTTGGCACTGGCGCAAAAATAGAGATATTTATGTTTCTCATAGTTCAGCACAGCATCTATTGATTTGAGAGAGGGCAGATTGATAGGGCCAGGTGGAAGGCCATTTACCATGTAGGTATTATATGGCGAATTTGTTTTGATATGTTCTTTGGTAATTCGTTTGATTTCAAAATCGCGAAGCGCAAATTTTACGGTGGGGTCGGCTTGTAAAGGCATATTGGTCGCCAGGCGATTTATATACACTCCCGCAATACGTGCCTTTTCAGAGTCTTTGTTAGTTTCCGCCTCTACTATGGAAGCGAGTATAGACACTTGTACAGGGTTAAAACCCGCTTCCTGTGCCTTCTTACGACGCTCGGCATTCCAGAAAATCTCATATTCGCTTTTCATACGTTCAATAAACTTTTCTGCCGACGTGTTCCAATACACCTCATAGGTATTGGGCAAAAACATGGAGACGATAGTATTTGTGTCGAAACCTAATTTGTTGCAATATTCAGGGTCGTTGAGCAGTTTGTTAAAATCCTCTACACTTGGTTCGAGTTTTGAACTGAGTTTCCTTACCAGGTCTTCTTTTGTTCGGATGGAGTTAAAGGTAAGTTTCACAGGTTCTTGTCGTCCTGAGCGTAAAAGCCGTATGACTTTCAAATTGGAAGAATTTTTTTCTATTAAATATTTTCCGGGTTTCACGTTTTCTCTGTACCCAAGCAATTTTGCCAAAAACATGAAAGACACCTTGTCATTAATCATACTGTCTTTGCTCATGGAATCCAATACCGTTTGAAAACTGGCTCCTGTGGGGATATACAGGTATTTGTTGTCTTTGTTTACCTGAATATTTTTAGTGTATAATATTTGATAAACATAGTAAGAGAAGCTTACAAAAAATATTCCTGCTATTACAATAGCAATACGAAAGTGCTGTGATTTTTTTCCCATAATTGTAAAATTAGCAAATAAAATTCAATCCCTTTTTAACGGATTATTAATTTTACGCATATGATTCGTATGTAGTACATGCCTGCAGAGTACCTTACTATACATCCTGTTAACCCTGAGCCTGGAAAAATTGCGAAAGTGGCATCTGTGCTGAGAGATGGAGGGCTGGTGATTTATCCTACAGATACTGTCTATGGCATGGGTTGTGACATACACAACAAACGTGCAGTGGAAACTTTATGCAAAGTTAATAACCTTAATCCGCGAAAGATTAATTTATCATTTGTTTGCTATGATTTGAGTCACATATCCGAATATACGCGCAATATATCCACTCAAGTGTTTAAGGCTATGAAAAAATGTTTGCCCGGCCCGTACACATTCATTTTAAATGCAAACAACAAAGTGCCCGATTTGCTACACTTGCACACACGCAAAAACACGGTCGGTATACGAGTGCCCGACAATACAATAGCCAGAGAAATTGTTCGTGCATTGGAGCACCCCATACTAAACTGTTCCATAAAGGATGAAGATGAAATTGTGCAGTATACCACCGACCCGGAGGAGATATACCGTCAGTATAAACATAAAGTAGACTTAATCATAGATGGAGGTACGGGAGGCAATATTCCCTCTTCAGTATTAGACTGCACAGGTAGCAGCATCATAGTGGTACGCGAAGGACTGGGTAATGTAGAAGAATGGCTTTAATTTCTTTTATTGAGTTCGTCGCGTATACGTGCAGCACGTTCATAGTCTTCTTTAGCTAAGGCTTCCTCCAGCATAATTTTGAGTTGCTCTACTGATATATGTTTATAGGGCTCGTTGCTTTTGCTGCCGGCTTTTGTACGGGGGTCTTTTTTTTCGGAGTCAGTTTTTTTTGTATGTTCATTTTCTTCTTCCAGGTCGTTGATGACAATGCCGGCTTCAGAGAGTATGCTTTCATATGTGTATATAGGTGCATCAAATCGTAGTCCGATGGCAATGGCATCAGATGGCCTTGAATCAATATCTACAGTTTTAATACCATCGGTACATCTGATTTTAGCAAAGAATACCCCTTCTTTCAAATCGGATATGATGATTTCCTCTACCTGAAAGTTGAAGTTTTTAGCAAAAGCCTTGAAGAGATCATGCGTCATAGGACGATTAGGATTTATTTTTTCTATCTCGATAGCTATAGCTTGTGCCTCAAACATTCCTATGATGATGGGCAACCTTCTGCTTCCGGATTCTTCCCCAAGTACAAGGGCAAAAGATCCGGTGTGAGATTGGCTTGACGATAGTCCCAGTATTTCGAGTTTAATTTTTTCCACGGATTTCATTTTAATTTTTTAGCAGCTTCTATGAGTTTAGGTACTACCTGAAAGGCATCGCCTACTATACCATAATCTGCGGCTTTAAAGAATGGTGCATCAGCATCATTATTAATTACGACGATGTATTTAGAAGTGTTCACTCCGGCCAGGTGCTGTATAGCGCCTGATATTCCGATGGCAATGTACAAGTCAGGGCTCACTTTTACTCCGGTTTGGCCTACGTGTTCGTGATGAGGCCTCCAGTTCATATCGGATACAGGTTTAGAGCATCCTGTTGCGGCGCCCAGAGCTTTAGCCAGTTCGGTCACTAAATGCCAGTTTTCGGGGCCTTTCAGCCCACGCCCGCCCGACACTACTATTCTGGCTTCTGTAAGCAGTATGTCGCCTGTAGCCTTCTCAGTTTGAGTGATACGGGCGGCCATATCTCCGTCCGGAACGGATATCTGCAACTGTTCTACAGATATTGCACTATCCTTTTGCATGGGGGCTACAGCATTTTTTGCCAAAGTTAATATTTTTACTTTTGAAGTCAGTTCTATCCACGCATAAGCTTTTCCTGTGTATATAGATTTTTTCACCCTGAACCCGGAAGAAATATCGGGCAGTTCTGTGACCCCTGTTGCAATGGATGCATCTAATTTTTTAGCCAGGCGTCCTGCTATAGAATCGCACAGCGATGACCTGGGCAGCAGCACAACCTCTGCATTTTCTCTTTGTGCAATTTCTGCCAATACGGAAGCATAAGGCATAGCCATGGGTTTTGCAAGCTTTTCGTCAGCTACATGCAAAACTTTTGTAACTCCTGCCTTCCCTATTGCCGATAATGCTTCGTTTGTATAACTCCCTATAACTGTGGCTACTGCTTTACCATTAAGTTTTTCGGCCAGCAGTGCTGCATAGCTCACAGCTTCTAACGATGAGTTTTTTATTTGTCCTTCCGATCCTTCGGCAAATACTAATACAGACATATTTATTTAATCGTTTAAAGTACTTTAGCTTCTGTTTTCAACAATTCTATCAGTTGTTCCGGAGTTGAAGGGTCTATAAACTTACAGGCCCCTTTTGCCGGGGGCAGTTCGTAAGATAACGTTTGAGTATTTATTTTATGTACAGAAGGCTCCACCACCTTCAAAGGTTTGGTTTTGGCAGACATAATGCCTCTCATGTTGGGTATTTTCCATTCTGCTATCGGCTCCTGACATCCGGCTACAAAGGGCAAAGCGATTTCTATGTATTCTTTACCTCCCTCTATTTCACGAGCCACTAAAGCCATCTTACCGTTGATATCGAGCTTCATAACGGGTGAAAGAGAAGGCAAGTTCAGCAATTCGCCCAGCATAGAATGTACAAGACCACCGTTGAAGTCTATAGACTCACGTCCGGTAAGAATCAAGTCATAATTTTCTGATGCAGCTACCGCAGCTATTTCGTTTGCTACAAACCATGCATCGTGAGGATGTGCATTTATACGTATAGCATCGTCAGCGCCTATGGCCAGGGCTTTTCGTATTATGGGTTCGTTGTCGGCAAGTCCCACATGAATCACCGTAACTGTGCCTCCATGTGCCTCTTTCAGTTCTATAGCTCTTGACAGTGCATATTCATCGTATGGGCCTATAATATATTGTATTCCGGACGAGTTAAACTTTGTGTTATTGTCCGTAAATGATATTTTGGATGTAGTATCCGGAACACAACTTATACATACTAAAATTTTCATCGCACAATAATCCTCTTTGAATAGAAATTAAAATATAATGACTAATATATGCCGTAAATTTGTAAGTAAGTTAGAGAAAAACAAAATTATTTTATCCGCGATGCACCCTGATAAAGTTGAACAGTTATTGAAATTATTGTCCGAAGAACCTGACGACCCCTTTTTATTGTATGCTCTTGCCTTGGAATATGATAAAACAGGCCATACAGAACAAGCCGAAAAAATGTATTCCATTCTTTTAACCCAGCATAGTTCCTACACTCCTACTTACTATCACGCAGCTACTCATTACATAAAAAGCCGTAATTATCAAAAAGCAAAGCAAGTAATAGAAGCCGGTTTAATACAGACTAAAAATGAAGGCAACATGAAAGCCCACAAAGAATTGTATTTTCTTCTGGATGAATTGCCTGAAGATACATAAAAATCTTTTGATTGTCCTTGGGTACTTCAACCCGTTTTATGCAATAGAAACACCACCAAGTTGTCCACCTTTTTAGGTTGTTCGTTTTTCATATTTAATGTGAAAAACCTCTCCACTTCAATTATGCTGTCTATTGCATAGTTAAGTTTGACGCCGTCAGCAGAAAAGGCTTTTATTATCGAATCTGATTATGTTTTTATGTCTTCTCTTAATATTGCCGTAGTAATGTTTATTATATAACATCTTATTATTATTATTGTCGAACGTCTTTATATTAAGCACGCACTTATGAAAATATTGAACTCCACACAAATAAAAGAATTGGATGAGTATACCATAAAACACGAGCCCGTTTTATCCATAGATTTAATGGAGCGTGCTGCCAGTGCTTTCACACAATGGTTTACCGAGCGTTTTTACCGGGATAAAAAAGTTTTGGTGTTTTGCGGACCTGGTGACAATGGAGGCGATGGCCTGGCTATTGCCCGATTATTGCTTCAAAAAATGTACACCGTAAAAATCTATGCGATAAAGAATAAGGATACATCAGCAAATTTCAAAACAAATGAAGAGCGTTTGTATAGTTTGGCAACAATAAAATCTATTCATACTGCCGATGATATTCCGGAGTTTGCCGGAGATGAAATAATAATTGATGCCCTATTTGGTTCGGGGCTAAATAAGCCGGTAGAAGGCATATTCGCGGAGGTAATTTCAAGAATAAATAATTCCGGAGCCGTCGTGGTGTCGGTAGATATACCGAGTGGTTTGTACATAGACAAACACAACGACACACCAAACATTGTAAAAGCAGACTATACCATTTCTTTTCAACTACCGAAACTAGCCTTTATGTTTTCGGAAAATGCAGAATATGTAGGCGATTGGTATATGTTGCATATTGGGCTGAGCCGGGAGTACATTATGAAAGCAGAAACTCCCTACTATTACCTGGATGAGTATTTTATAAAAGGTATGCTTAAGCCACGAGCTAAATTCGCTCACAAAGGCAATTTTGGAAAATGTCTTATCATAGCCGGCAGTTATGGCATGTTGGGAGCAGCGGTATTGACAGCAAAAGCATGTTTGAGAACCGGAGCAGGCCTGGTAAAGGCTTATGTGCCGGAATCCGGTTTTTTTGTGTTGCAAAACGATTTGCCGGAATTAATTGTTCTCACGGACCCTCATCCGGAAATCATTACCACTATTCCCGATCTGAATGGGTATACCGCTATAGGGGTAGGCCCGGGAATAGGTGAGCATGAAGACACGGTCAAAGCATTAGATCAATTATTATCCTCATACAAATCACCACTTGTACTCGATGCAAGTGCACTAAACATTCTGGCAACTCATAATCACTTGTTGGATAAAATACCTGCCCATTCTATTCTCACCCCTCACGCTGGTGAGTTTGAGCGGTTGGCAGGGCCTTCAGAAAACGAATATGCGCGTTTGGAAAAAGCAAAATCCATAGCTGCACGATACAGAATATACCTGGTGCTGAAAGGTGCGCATACGGCCATCGTCACACCAGAGGGAAAAGCATATTTCAACTCTACCGGCAACCCGGGCATGGCTACCGCCGGCAGTGGCGATGTGCTTACCGGTATTATTACTTCCCTCATGGGACAAGGCTACACTCCTTTGGAATCGTGTCTCATAGGGGTGTTCATGCATGGTTATGCAGGCGACTCTGCTGCCCGAAAACTCAGTCAACCCTCTATGATAGCCTCGGACATTATTGAAGGTATTACGGTTTTTTATAAAGAATTTAAGAAATAAAAGTAAAAGTTATCGTCGCTAAAATATTCTTACTTGTCTTTTCCCTTGCTTAGCTTACCTGTTTGAAGGTTTGTATGTTGTTGAGTGCATATTAGTAGTAATTAAGCATGTAAAAATAAAAATCCATCAGTGGTTTTTGTTTTTAAAGAATAAACTCGTATCTTTGTGTCCCTTTTTGTAAGGATAACCTGATTTTAAAAATGAACAGACTAAGTTATAAAACGAGTTTTTTAAATAAAGAAACTGTAAAAAAAGACTGGGTAATATTAGATGCGCAAGACCAGATATTAGGTCGTTTTGCAAGCAAAGTCGCCTTTCTTTTGCGCGGAAAACATAAACCAGGATACACTCCATTTGTAGATTGTGGAGACAACGTAATTATAATTAACGCATCAAAAGTTAGGCTCACAGGAAAAAAATGGACAGAAAAGGAATACGTTACTTATACAGGTTATCCGGGAGGGCAACGCTTTTCAACCCCTAAATCCATTTCTCAAAAACATCCGAAAAGAGTGATGGAATGGGCAGTAAGAGGCATGCTTCCTAAAAACAGACTTGGTAGAAAATTATTTACTAATCTTTATGTGTATGAAGGTGCAGAACACCCTCATCAAGCACAAAATCCAAAGTTAATTAAATTATAACCACTTATTGAATGGAAATCATTAACGCCTTAGGTCGAAGAAAAACTTCTGTAGCGAGGGTATATTTAAGCAAAAAAACCTCAGGAGAAAAAACAATAATAGTAAACGAAAGACCGCTGGAAGAATATTTTCCATCGGAAATACTACAGACCATCATAAAGCAACCCTTAGTGTTACTCAACGAAGTTGGGAATTACTCCATAAAAGCTAATATTAAAGGTGGAGGCTTTACCGGGCAAGCAGAAGCATTGAGGTTAGCTCTTGCAAGAGCCTTATCCAAAATAAATCCGGAATATAGACTTCCTCTTAAGAAAGAAGGGCTTTTGCGCCGCGATCCACGTATGGTTGAGCGTAAAAAGCCAGGGCGCAGAAAAGCCAGAAGAAGATTCCAGTTTAGCAAACGTTAATAAATACCAATTTATTTAACCCCAAAATACATCATGTCAAAAAAAGTAGAATATAAAGACCTCTTGGATGCCGGCGTACACTTTGGCCATCTCACTCGTAAATGGGACCCCAGAATGGCTCCTTACATATTTATGGAAAAAAACGGCATCCACATAATAGACCTCAACAAAACTTTGGCATGCCTGGACGATGCTTGTGCAGCGATAAAGAGCATAGTGCGCTCAGGACGAAAAGTATTGTTTGTGGCTACAAAAAAACAAGCCAAAGAAATTGTGACCGAAGAGGCTAAAAGACTTAAAATGCCATATGTCACTGAGCGTTGGCTTGGCGGCATGCTTACAAATTTTGCTACTGTACGCAGATCGCTGAAAAAAATGTCTTCATTAGATAAAATGATGAAAGACGAAGCCTATAAAAATATAAATAAAAAAGAAAAGCTCATGATTGCCCGTGACAGGCAGAAGCTTGAAAAAGTACTGGGAGGTATTTCAGAGCTTGTAAGGCTTCCGGCTGCCATTTTTGTGGTAGACGTCAAAAAAGAACACATAGCCGTAAGCGAAGCCAGAAAGTTGAACATACCCATCTTCGCTATGGTAGACACCAACTCCGACCCTTCTAATATAGACTTCCCTATACCTGCTAATGACGACGCTTACAAGTCAATCTCAATTATAGTTTCTGCAATAGGACAAGCAGTGGAAGAGGGAATTCTTGAACGTAAAAAAGACAAAGAAGAAAAAGACAAAGAAGAAAAAGACAAGGAAGAGGAAGAAGAAATCATGAAAGAAAAAGAAGAAATAACTTCAAAAGCAGAAATAACAGATAACGAAGAGTACAATAATGCATAAATTGATAACATTTAATTAACTTTTAAATATCTGTTATCGAATCATACTTGACTACATTAGCATTGTTGATACAGAACTAACTTAAAAACTTATACACTATAATGGAAGTAACAATCTCAGCATCTGATGTAAACAAATTGCGCCAAATGACCGGCGCTGGAATGATGGATTGCAAAAAAGCTCTTACCGAGGCCAACGGAGATTTTGAGAAAGCCATAGATTTACTGAGGAAAAAAGGCCAAAAAGTTTCTATGTCAAGAGCAGGCAACAAAACATCAGAAGGCATAGTCCTCATTCACACAGATGAAAAGAAAACCAACGGTAAACTGATTGCATTCGCCTGCGAAACAGAGCCTGTATCCAAAGTAGAAGAGTTTCGAAAGTTAGGACAGGAAATATTATCTGCAGCAGTAAAACATAATCCATCTACTATCGAAGAACTCTCTGCCCTGAAAACTTCAGATGGCAAAATTATAAGTGAAGCCATAATTGATTTAACCGGGAAAATAGGCGAGAAGATAATTATACAAAATTACGAAAACGTATCCGGTGAAGTCGTTATTTCATACTTACATTCCAACGGAAAACTTGGTGTTCTCGTTGTATTCAAGGGCGCCAATGGAAAAGACCTTTCTGAAATTGGTAAAGATATAGCCATGCAAATAGCAGCCATGAAGCCCATCGCTGTTGATAAAGACGATGTAGATCCTGCCATCATACAACGTGAAATTGAAATAGGAAAAGAGCAAGCCAAAGCAGAAGGCAAACCAGACAATATGTTGGAAAAAATTGCATTGGGTAAATTAAACAAATTCTACAAAGAAAATACTCTTCTAAATCAGGAATTCATAAAAGACAACACTAAAACTATAGCCCAAATCTTGGATGAATTCCAAAAAGGATTGACGGTAACATCGTTCAAAAGAATAGCTATATCTTAGAGATCTTCTCTAAAAAGAACATTTATCATAACATAACTACTTGTACTTTATCTGAAATCTGATTCAATAGCGCATATAAGAGATGTTTTTCGCTATTAGGCAGAAATCTACTGTACCGAAATTGTTATTAGGTAAAATGTTCTGATGATTCATTAGAACTTTCTGACTGCAAAATACAAAATACTTAAAACACTATTTTATGAATTAGAAACCAACCTTATAAAGCTCTATCCGATACAATTCTAATGCATAAACTCGGATTTTTCAGTTGAATATACAATTTCAACACTGATTTTTCCTTTCAATCTGGATTTTTCGAAAGAGATTTCTTTTTTTGTGATGTAACCCAAACTTACAAGAAATGGACTACGAATACACGGACAAAAGCGTTGCCCCTTGGGGTGGGATGCTACAGATGAAACGACTGCTTGACAAGAAATGTCAGTACCACTGAAACAAGGTAAGGGGTTGGCGTTTTATTCGGAAATATCAAAAAATCTGAATGGCCTTTAATCCTCCAAACCTAACCTCAACTGAAAAATCCGAGTTGAATTCAAAATTGAGGCATTGAGCTTATGTGTCATGTTTTTTTAGGAGGAAATATACCAATACATAATCCTGTAATCAACAGGTATTTCATCTCTTCAGCGTCATATTAGTTTCAACTCTATGGCTTTTTTTATGAGCTCAGCGGTGTTGTGCACCCCCATTTTCCTCATAATATTAGTTCGATGAGTTTCTACGGTTCGGCTGCTGATAAACAGTTTTTCTGCAATTTCTTTCATGGTGAGGCCTTTGGCAATTTCTCTCAATATTTCTTCCTCTCTTGAGGTGAGTTGAGTATTTTCATTTTCTTCGGCAGCATGCAGGTTTTCAGCTATTATCTTAGTAATATTTTCATTGAAAACTTTTTTACCAGCGACCACAGAGTATATGGCATTTTTCAATTCGTTAAATTCAACATTTTTCAGCATGTATCCATCTGCACCGGATTTTACAGCTTTTATCACATAAGTAGGTTCCTCATGCATGGTAAGCACAATGCATTTGATATTAGGATTTATTTTTTTTATCTCCTGCATGGTATCAATTCCGTTTTTGCCGGGCATAGTAATATCCATGAGCAATACATCGGGTATGATACCCTTCTCCAAAACCATTTCCTCAAGCATTAGAGCGTTTTCTACATCGGCTATTACTTCCATATCGCTCACTTGCTGAATAAGCCCTTTTAGCCCGTTTCTTACCAATGCGTGGTCATCGGCTATGATAATTTGAATTTTTTTCATAAGGGTGAATGTATTTCTTGATGTTCTACTATTGGCAATGTTACAATGATTTCAGTTCCTTTCGACTTATCGCTTTTGATGATAGACTGCCCGTTGAGCAATGCCGTTCTCTCTCTGATATTTTTCAGTCCGCTGCCGGCAGGGTTGCTAAGATTATTTTCGTCAAACCCTTTTCCGTTGTCGCGTATTTTCATTTCTATATGATTATGCTTCTTACTCACTTCAATAGAAATTTTAGAAGCCTCTGCGTGTTTTAATGTGTTGTTTATGGCTTCCTGTGCTATTCTGTAGAGGCAAACATTGATTTCAAACGATAGACCATCTGCTTTGATAGATTCGTCAAAAAAGAAGTCAATTTTCGTGTGAGTAGTTCTGGATACATTATCACAAATAGTGCGTAGGGCTGCTTCCAGCCCAAAATCTACAAGGGCAGCGGGCATGGAGCTTTGTGATATTCGTTTGACTTCGGCAATAGTTTCGTCTATGAGTTGTTTCAGTGGAGCTTTCTCTTCTGCACGAAGTGAGGTAATCTCTAATTGGAAGCGTAAAGCTGTAAGCATTTGGCTGATGCCATCATGAAGTTCACGGGCTATGCGTCCACGTTCTTTTTCCTGACCTTCTATGATTGCCGAGCTTCGCTGACGCAATATTTCCCTTTCGTATTTTTGTATTTCTTTAAGTTTGTCACGCATTTGCAGCAAGGCGTTTCCCAAAACATCTTCTTTGCTCAGCGCTGTGTATTCGGCATCAAAATTTCCATGTCCTATAGCCGTCGCAAATTCGCGGGTGCGCTGTATTACATCTATCAGTTGGTTCATCGCTTGAATCATTTGTCCTATCTCATCCGGATTGCTTTTCACATGTTGTTTAGGAGGCAATTGGCCTTTGGAAAGCAATATAATGTGATTGCGAAGTTGGCGAACAGGCTTGGTAATGCCTATAGAAACCAAATAAGTTACAACTAAGGTAATAGTAGATATGGCTATCAGAACAATAATAATTTTATCGCGCATGCTGTATACAGGTATCAACGCTTCTTCTACATCTATTTCAGAAATGATAGCCCACTGTATACCTGCTATGTTGAGTTTGCGATATACACTTAATACCGGTATGCCACGGTAATCGTCCAAAATTGACTCTCCTTCCCTGTTATTGGATATTTCAATAGAGGCTTTTGTGTGCACGCGCATATGCGAGGGCACTGAATCCGGAAAAAATCTGGAAGGAGAGCGCATGGTAAAATCTTCTGCTACAAGATAAGTTTCACCGGTATTGCCAAGCCCTGTACGCTCTAAAAGAATTTCCTGTATGTAGCTGAAATCCTTCTCCAGCAAAAGCCAGCCTAACGGCTTACCTTCTTTACTTTTTATAGCAAACGATACAAGCAACATGGTCTCTCCCGTCGGATTGTAACGGGTAAAATCAATGATATGATAGTCTTTTGTATTACGAATAAAAGAAAACAACGTTTCTTTTGAGGTAGCATCATTCAATACATGCGTTAAAAAGGTAGAGTCAAAACTGTTAAACACTTTGTCAAAGTTGTTGTCAAAAATCAAGGCATTTCTGTAATGAAATTTTTCAAGATAGTCTTCAATATTTTTTTTGTGTAGCAAATCGTTTTTATCCAGTATAGTTTGTACGAACTCCTCATTGCTTTGCAAATACAACTGGTTTATTTTTCTATATGAAAAATAATTTTCTATGGTGTTTTTCTTTAGCATGTTCACCGATGAAAGCTGGTGCATGGCTCGCTCTATTACTGAGTTTTTCAGCGTATGGTAAAATATGTACGATAAGACAGCTGTAAAAAAAAATCCCAGCAGCAAGTATACGGCTGTGAGTTTAAAGGTAATATTTAACGGTATGCGTAACATAGGCTTAATAATACCCTTGAAAAATCAAATAAACAATGAGTAAAAATACTTAGACACTTGAAACCGGCTTCTAATCAAAGCCACTTTAAGTTAAAAACCGATTTAGCGGGTTATATCCCAAGCTGTATGTATAAACCCGGATTTTTCAGTTGAATATACAATTTCACACTGATTTTTCGCTTCAATATGGAATTTTCAAGGAGTTTT
>JANWYS010000036.1 GCA_025054875.1 Cytophagaceae bacterium
CACACCATTGTCAGTGCCCGTCACAACAGGGCTGGTAGACACCACGCGTATGCGATAGCCTGTGCCAGTAGGAGTATTGTGAGGTATTACCGCATTAATGGTACCTGCTGCAGTAGAGGCAAGCGTACCTATGACCACCGGGTTGGCAAAACTTCCCGAAGCATCCGATAGCTGAGCTATGAAAATATTGCCCGCGCTGAATGTCGTTCCTATCGTATAAGGCACCGATACCGGACTACCCGAACAGTATGAGGTAGGGCTTATCGTACCGGTAGTGATGGTGGCTTTTGAAACATAAGAATAACCCCAAGACAATAGTAAAAGTATTACTTTGCTGTAATATCGCACCATAGACTTTACTTTCAAAATTGTTAGATTATAATATACGCAATTTATTACGTATATTATTACGTATACAACGGTTCGAACGTTGTATTTTATTTTCCATTAATACTAAATTTAGCCTTAGTGTAACTCATGGCTTATGGGTTAAAACCCTGTTTTAAACCTTGTAAAAGCTTACTTTCTCAATTTCAATTCTTTTACATAAGCAGAAAACATCACTTTCAATTTTTTCAAAAACAGTTACTACTAATCTACCTTCGGCTGAAAATTTGTTTCCAATGCATAAAATGGTTTGAATTGACTTTGTATTGCTTTACAGAGTAAAATTTTTTTTCAATGCAATACTGCATGGAGACAAATTTCACTGACACATGAAATTAAAGGCCACCCATATAGGTTATTTTAGGTTCTCCTCCTGATTGGGATATAAATATCCTTATCGGAGATGGTAAACCGGAATCCGCATTTTTTTTGGAGATATAATATTCATAAAAATCTCCTTTATCGCTGCCTAATGCTCCACTGCTGGTTTTTCGTATTTTAACTATTTTCACCGGCACATGATATAGTTTTGCGTTTTCGTGTGCTTTTTTAAAACTGAATCTTCTCAGGTCATCGCTAAGGTCAGTCCCATTGGCATTGTGCAACGAGGAGTGCGTGTACTTCATGACTTCTTTTGCACTTACATTTTCATCAGCTATCAACAAAGCATTCATGAAATTGTTGAGCAACGCTTCTACCTTTTGTTCATGTTCTGTATCTTGCCCAGATATGCGCATGTACAACACAAGAAATGCAAAGAGTACAATTCCTTTCTTTTTCACTTTGAAAAAATAATTTTTGTTTGTAAAGAAATGTAGCAAAAAGTCAGCCAAAAATAAAATTTAGCTGAATTACTCTTCTGCAGGTTTGTTGATGATCTGAAGCCATCCCTTCACTTCCCGCAAGCCTCCGTTGTGACGGAAAGAAAAGTAATATACATCTTCACTCAAGCCTTGTGGTTGCCAACTGTTGTCGTACCTATTGTTGTAATATACGCGTTGCCCCCATCTATTGACAACTTCCAGAGTCCACGTTCCGTTTTTAAGATATTGCACGTAGAATATATCGTTTTTCCCGTCACCGTTGGAAGTAATCAGGTTGGGCACAAGGCCTATCACAACCGAACAATCTACATACACGGTATCAGTATTTTTGCATCCGCCTTCACCGGTAACGGTTACCGTATAAAAATCAATATCAGCATGAGGAATGGTTATGCTTTGAGTGCGGTGCCCCGTGTTCCATTCGTAAACTGCAAATCCGGGACCGGCATCCAATGTAATAAGAGAATCTTTGCAAAACTTCTCTGTATCGCGTTCATAGCGGATATGCGGGTATGGAAGAGGATATATAATCACAGTAACCGTATCTTTCTTTTTACACCCTACGTCATTGGTAACTTCTATCCAATAATTGCCTGAGTATTGCGGAACGATTGTCGGCCTTCTGCTACCATCATACCAAAGATATTCTGCATATGGAACGATTGTAGAAAGGGTTAATATTTCGTTTGCGCAAGCTTTGGCAGTATCTCTGAGTATGGGTGTAGTTATATCAGGATGCTGAAACACTTCTATGCTGTCGGTAAAAATACATGTGCCTTTTGTGGCGGTGACTTTGTACATACCGGGCACATGAACATAGATGTATTGTTGAGTGCTGCCGGTGTTCCAAAGGTAATTGCTTTTCCCAAAGCCGGCATCCAGGCGCATACTATCGCCAATGCAAACTCCCTTGGGCGGGCCAAGCTCCATAAATCCATAGTCTGAAAAATAGCCATACCTGAAACCCGTAGGACCCGGCGAACCATTTGCAATAGCTAAATGAAAATCTGTAATATCGTTCTGAACAATAGTATTTGAGTTCACGGGAATCACGCTTTCAGAAATGGTAAGCAAGGCATACTTCCACAACCCTCCCGTACCTGCCACATCCGAAAAGGCAGATGATGTAATTACGGAACTATTACCATTTACCGTAAAAGACGACTCGCCACCTGTTTTTACCAAAATATACAGAGAAAAATTTTCAGCCACCGATCGTGTGAAGCTAACTTGCCTGGAACCCGTGCATCCTAGCGGGGGTAGAATGGCACCGGCTAACTCAGGTCCATAGCCGCCTACATGCTGAATATATACCGGAAAAGTACTCTCAATAAAGTAAACAGGTAATGCCATGGCTACCTGAAATATCTGTCCTGCCTGAAGAGTAGTTGCAGGTACGGGTGAGCCATTGATAAATATATCGGTATTGTTTTGTGTGGCGCAGATGAACAGCCTGTCGTATACACCCGAAAGAGAAAATCGGGGAGCAATGTATTGTGTTCCCAGTTTTTCGACAGGTATAAGTTGATCTCCGGCTAAGTCATAGTTGGACAATTCTATCATCGAATCATCTTTTATGGTGATGGCAATAGGTTTATTGGCCACTACTCTTGTGCCCGATGGCCTCTCTGAAGCTAAAACAGAGGCAGCACGTGCAGAATAGGTTTGCCCTCTGTTCAAAACAACCGTAAATGGAATACCCGCCGGGTGCCCCACTAAATCTTTTGTAGGATATATGGTAATGCTGGTATTGTGCTCGGTAGCTACAATGTCAAATGATGCATAAGCGTTTTGAGTGGAGTGGTTGTTCCAATAGTTTTGAAATGGTATGTAAAACTCCATTCCCAATGCATTGTTCCCTTTAAGAGTAAAAATATCCGAATTAACGCCTATACCATAGGGGCTACTGCCTAATACCTCATAGTAAGCCGTAATTTCATGGTCGGATAAAATATATAAACCCGTGTTGCATATTGAATTTTCAGGTCGTGTCTCAAGTTGATGAATATAACGAGTTAAGTCTACAGATAACGTAGAGTAGGCCGATAGGGTATATTCCAAAGGAACAAAAGAGGTATTTGCAGGCAAATAGATTTTAAAATTAGCGGCAGAATACGTTGTGGATACACGCAGATAGATGGGATGGTCGGCATGTGTAGCAGACACTTCAGGAGGGGCAAACCAAAATTCTCTATCTATTTGGCTGAAACTAAATGATGGAAGTAGTATTACTAGTAAGACAAAATTTTTCATCGAAATACAAAAATAGAGAAATTGTTTTTTTTATCTAACTTAGGCTTATGTTATATTTTCACAGAAAGTTCCATTTCTTTGTCCACTGCACCTCCAGCCGGTTTGTGCTGCTTTTTTGTATTACCACATTGAGCACAATCATAACGGCCATCGTAAAAGAAGAATACTGGTTGCTGGCAATACCGCCCGGACTGTTGCTGATTCAATTGTTGTTGGTAAATACAGAATATTTCTTTTTGTTGCTTGCGGCGCTCATACCGCTATCAGTACGATGGCATACAGATCATCTTAATTTATCCATAAGTATACCTTCCGAAGTAATGGCCGGCATACTATCGCTGGTGGTATTTTTTTTCATTTTTCTCTCTCATCGTAATGTGAACGAAGCTTTCAAACCCACAATGAGTAAAATCATTCTCCTCTATTGGTTAAGTATGGCCACCATGTGTGTTTTTTCCGAGCTGCCATGGGTATCCGTCAAATCAATCATTGTAAGTGGTACATATATAGTGCTGTTTTATTTTTTTAGCTTGCATCTCTACAAAACATCTTTACACAGAGCCTGGATGCCGGTTATTTTTTATGGAGTTACTTTGTTGGGAGTAGCATTACACACCATGTATGTCCATGCTGACTATGGTTTTGACAAAAATTACTCCATACTTACGACAGCACCTTTTTTTTCCGATCATACCATATATGGTGCATGTATGGCGTTTATACTGCCTTTTATGGTGGGTTATGTGGTATACGCGAAAAAACTTCAAATACCTTTTTTAATAAAAAATCTTATACTTGTTGCTTGTCTCATACTGCTTGCCGGTATTTATTTTTCGTTCAGCCGAGCCACATGGATAAGCCTGATAGCCGCGATTATAATGAGTATGATATTAAAACTCAGGATAGGTTTTTTACCTCTCCTCATAACTTTAACAATCTTCGTTTTCAGTGCAATATTGCTCAAAGATTTTTTTGTGCCCACCATGGCACGCAACAAAAACGACTCGAAGAAAAAACGCGCCGGCATTGAGGAACAAATCAAATCTGTAACGAGCATAAAAAATGATGTATCTAACGCTGAGCGTGTAAACCGCTGGTTATGTGCATGGCGTATGTTTACGGAAAAACCTTTTACCGGATACGGCCCCGGAACGTATCAATTTACCTATATACCCTTTCAAAAAGAATCTGAAATGACCAGTATCAGCGTTACCAGTGCCAAGCCAAACTTCAAGCCCGGTATGGGAGGTACGGCTCATTCGGAATACCTCTTGCTGCTTTCCGAATCGGGAATTATCGCATTTATTTTTTTTCTATCCATCATTATTTATTCACTTTACATAGGTATGTACACTTACTACAAAAGCATTCATCATTACCATAAAATATTATCCATGCTCACCCTGTGTGCTATAAGCACTTACTGGACACACAGTGTGTTTAATAATTTTCTGAATGTTGACAAAGCTGCTTTTTTATTTTGGTCATCCATAGCCATATTGGTTACATTGTACGAACACACTAAAAAACTTAAAGATGAAAAAATCAAAACCCGCTAAAGAATCGGCTGTAATCATGAACGAATTGGTATTGCCTAACGATACCAACGGCCTGAACAATTTAATGGGCGGCCGCCTGCTTCACCTTATGGATATCGCTGCCGCCATAGCAGCGCAAAAACATTCCAACCGTATTGTCGTAACCGCATCGGTAGATAATGTCTCGTTCAGACATCCCATAAAACTGGGACATGTGGTAACTTTGCACGCCAAAGTTACTCGTGCGTTCAACTCATCCATGGAAGTACATATTGAAGTGTGGGCCGAAGACCTCACATCGAACAATAAAGTCAAAAGTAATGAAGCTTTTTATACTTTTGTTGCTGTAGATCAATCCGGCAATCCTATTGATGTGCCCGAAATCATTCCCGAAACAGATGAAGAGAAAAAAATGTACGATGGCGCTCTACGCAGAAGACAACTTCGCCTCGTACTAGCCGGAAGAATGAAAGCCGAAGAAGCTACTGAACTTAAAAGTTTGTTTGGAGTTCAATAAGCAAAATCGAATATGAACTATTGGTTGGTAAAATCTGAACCCTCTGCTTACTCGTTCGACATGTTGTTGAAAGATAAAAAAACAACATGGGATGGGGTGCGTAACTACACTGCACGCAACCATTTAAAGTCTATGAAGAAAAATGACATGGTACTGTTCTACCACAGCAATGAAGGAAAAGAAATAGTTGGAATTGCCAAAGTAGTCAAAGAATACTATCCCGACCCAACCGCTGATGACGACACATGGGTGGTAGTAGACTTGGCTCCTGTGAAAAAATTACGCAAAAGCATAAATCTGGAAACAATAAAAAATCACCCGATTCTCAAATCCATGCTGCTGGTCAAAATACCGCGTCTCTCCGTAATGCCTGTATCTGTAGAGGAATATGAAACAATAATCCAACTTTCTGAGCATTCGGAGTAACGAAAAGAAAATTTTACGTTATCTTTTTTTTTATTAGTTTTGGTTAGAAAACCTTAAATAACCTTGTCATGAAAAAAATAGTTGTTTTTTCTTTACTCTTGGCCTTAGCGTGTCTATGGGTAAACGGCCAAAACAATGTGATAAAAGCAAATCTTACTCGCCTGATGACGCTGAAAGCAGAGGTGGCATACGAACGGGCATTCCTCAAAAAATTTTCCTCACAAACCACATTTACCTACCAAATACCATCCTCTAAAATACCGGGGACAGGAAAAATGTTTACTGATGCATTTGAGAACTCCGGAATATATGATGCAAAGTACAACGCATATTGGATAACTCAGGATTTCAGATTTTACCTAAGCCCAATCAAAGAATCCCCTAAAGGTATCTACCTATCCTTGTTTGGACGCTATTCCAACAGAATACTGAATATGGTTTTTATAGACACGTTGAACAATGGAAGAACTTTTAAAACCGATGGACGTATCAATATCAACGGAATTGGTGGCGGCATAATGCTCGGACACCAATGGATAATAGCCAACCGATTAAGCCTTGACCTTTACATCATCGGTTTGGGGTACAACAAACATACCTTCAAACTCAAAGCAAGTTCTGATGAATTTACCGAGCAAGAAGTAAGAGACGCTGCCGATGAGTTCAACAGAGAAGTTGAAAATGCAGAGGATAGACCCAAATGGTTTTCCAAACCCGAAGCTACCGCCGATGGAAAAGCTTTAATAATAAAATCCAATTTCCTCTTTCCAATCATTCGATCGTTAGGGTTTAACATCGGTTTTGCCTTCTAATCCGGATTTTGCCGTAGCAGAAAAGTGTGACGAAGTTTGTTTCGGGCGCCGCCCAGACTTCTTCGAAGGTTTCCATTCTGCTATGAACCTGAAAAATTCCGAGAGCACCTATGCGAGGGATGGAAGTCATTGCCTGCAAGGCCAGTATGCAGCTTTAGCGGAGCAGATGTCCTCTCTTTCGGTTCGCCGGTATAAAGTTTTAATGTATATCGATTGGTTTAATTGTATTTCAGCATCTGCTCTATGATGGTATGACACTTACTCTTCGGTAGTACCGCGCTTTTTTCGGAATGATTTTGCTTTTTTCTTGTCCATTTTCAACCAGTTTTGGTGTAAACTTATTTCAGGACAAGCTAGTCGGCCTTTATCGCATTATCTGCACATATCGCAATACATAGCCTTTACATCTTCATTTTTGAACAGTTGGAATGCAGGGTTTCCTCTCCGAACAGTTTGCAGAATCTTGTCTTATTCATTTCGCTGGCTCTTTTCATGAGCGCAACAGTTGAATATCTTTCATAAGATTCTATGTCGCTCTGTATGAGCGAAAGATAAAAGAATAGCATATCTTCACTATACTCACCGCTTTGGATATAGGGAGTAAGAATTTCAATGCTGTAGTCGCGTCTACCGTGCCGCACGAAATAATTAGCCAGTGTAAGTATATCCTTTTGTGTGGCGTCAAAAGTTTTGTGGTATTTCTTTACAATATCTACCGCCTGATCTCTGTATTTGTATTTCTGATTATTTTTATAATAATCGCTCACCAGGATGTAATAGTTGAGATAAAGTTGATTAGCAAGTTTTTTATCAATTTTAGTATTGAATAGCGTTTTGATATTTTTTATTAAAGGGTCAGGATTGTTCATGGAAGAAGGATCTTTGTACCAATTGAGCAGTTGCATGTTATACAGATTAAATTTTATAAATACGTTAGATGGGTCTAATGCAGAGACTTCTTCCAGAGCTTTTACGTAATCCATTTCATACCCATTGTTGTAGCGAAATATGATATCATTGTTTATGAGTTGCGCATATTCTTTAGATTTGGGAATGCTGATGTTTTCCATAGTGCCATAGCTTATTTCTTTGTTCATCACGGCGTCAAAGAGTGAGGCTTGCAAGGCAGAAGCATTTGCGAAATCTTTTTTCGCTAATGCAGTCTTGTAGTGAGGTATGAGCTCAGACTTGTTTTTTGTGAGGTCTATCTTTTTTTCAACTTTGAGTGTCACAAACGCTTTTCTGTGTCTCTTCAATATAGGTTCCAGTGCTGTGAGCAGAGAGTCTTGTTTTAATTTTTCCTTTATGGTGGCTTTGTCTAAAGATGCCAGATAGGCATAGGGTGTATTTTTTATTTCTCTGTAAAACTGATCCCAATTTTCCAAGGTTTTAATAGTTGTTTTTATGGAATCCATCTGAGACGATTGCAAAACTTTTACTATGCTTTGAGCACGTTTTTTTTGGAGTTCTGAATTTTTCTCTGTTGAGCCCTCAACTGATGAGTAAGCAATGATTACGAGTTCTTTTATATCGAACTTATTGAGATGTAAAGAATCATAAAATGGTTTAATGTCTTTTTCTGAATATTCTGATTTGGCTTTTTCAAAAGGGATAGAAAATCTGAGATTCTTATTTTTGGAAATTTCTGATTTCGACAATGTATCAGAGTAGAACTCTGTTTCTATGAGCCCGGTAGTAGCATTTACAGGCGGACTGTTGATATAGTATCCACACAAGGTATTATTGTTAATGAGCAATAAGCTCAGGTTGTATTCATTTGGGTTGGTATATGGACAATCGCCCAGATATACCCAGACCGCATTTTCATCTTTACGCAAATTGTTTTTTAGTATTTCGGATTTTGAAAAAGGCCTGAAAAGAATGCCATCGTGCACAGGCGAACGATGAAGCATGTTGCCGTCATTACAAGGATATTGGTCTAAGTGTAGTACATCCGCGGCTATGGCTTCACTTCCTTCGTTAAATACTTTTTCAAACCATTCCAGGTTGGAGAAATGAAAATATATTTTGTTGTTTTCAACCTTCAATCCATAAGATACATAGTCGGGAATAGATTGAAATTTCTCCACGCATTTAGCACAAACTTTATCATCGTATGGTTTTATGCCATACGCATTGTCAATGTTAATTTTTTTTGAGGGATAAAATGTTTTTTTGTGGGTTTTGTGTTTCACCATGTGATGCGGCTTAAAGGCTCGTGACCCGAAAACATTTACAACGTAAATACATTTGCGGTCCGGATTAACCGCAAAAGCTATTGCAGTAGTGTAAAAATGCTTTTGAGTCAGTATTTCATAGTGGTCAGATGTATTTATGGAATTTTGAATATAAAAATCAGCGGCTTCGCCGTACGTATATATCTTAATAGTTTCTTTTTTCTTATATATTTGAGTAGGTTTGTCTATGTATATCACTTCAATAATTTCGGATAGTTTTTCCTGTGTACCTTTAAAGTATTCTACACGTTTTTCCAGATTGGCAAATAATGGATCGGGCTGCAAATGCGAAATTTGATCTGACTTAAGTATGTACACTGCATGATTTTTGGCTGCTAATTCAAGTATGGAGTCTTTCGTCAGTTTAGGTGCTTTAATTGAATCTCGTAGTGCATTAATTTGCTGGTTTATGAGTTCTGCCAGAAAACTGTGATTGAAATTTTTAAAATCTATTTTATCATCGGGATTTTGTGAATATCCTATACCAACGGCAACCGTTAAAGCGATTAACAGCGAAGTTTTATTTAGTGGATTCATAGTATTTATTCCATATATTGCAAGCAGTAAGTAATGCAATATAAAAATAAACTTATTTTTTATTAAATCCACGAAGTCTGATTTCAGTTAGTTTATTTTTAGTGTCAATAGGGAAATCGCCTTTCATAATCCAATCATAATAGGATTGATCTTTTTTCAATACCTCTTCAACCAGTTGGCCTTTGTATTTACCGAAATTGAATATTTCTTGTTTGTTTTCGTTATATATCATTCTGCCAGCCAGGTCAACTATCGAATCAGTAGTCAATTTATGGAGCGTATCCATGTCATTTTTTACGGGTTCTATTTCATTTCCTTTGGCATCATATATTTTTTTCCCACTGTATTTCTCTATTTGAGCCTTTAATACTTCATATGTGGCTAAAGCGTCTGCTTCGGCACTGTGTGCATCAAGCAATTCTTTTCCGCAGTAAAATTTATATGCAGCAGCAAGAGTGCGGGGTTCCATAAGATGATATATTTTTTGGGCATCAATAAGTCTTCGTCCATGCAGGCTGAATTCTATACCTGCCATGTGGAACTCTTTCATCAGCAATGGTATATCAAAACGCAGATGATTAAATCCTGCCAGGTCGCATTGATGTAAGAATTGGGCTAAATGATGTGCTACAGAGGCAAATACAGGAGCGTCTGCAACGTCTCTATCATATATACCATGTACCATACTGGCTTCAGGCGGTATGGGTATTGTAGGATTAATGCGTTGTGTTTTTTTGATTATCTCTTGCGAAGGCATCACCTTCACAATAGCAATTTCTACTATTCGGTCAGTTGAAATATTCGTACCTGTAGTTTCCAGGTCAAAAAAAGCTAGTGGTTTGGTAAGATGTAACGACATAAATCAAAATAAGATATATTTAAGTGTATCCCTGTATGTCATCCTTCAACAATTTGAGAAGCTAATTTTCTCACATCTATTCCACCAAAGTTTCCGGAAGTCATAATGAGTAAATTTTTGTTGCTCCATTCTATATTAAGAAGGAAATTTTCTAGTTCACTGCTGTCGGTAAATACTTTTAAAGTTGGATGATTAAACGCATTTAAGACCTCGGCAGGAGAAAAGGGAGTAAGGTTTTTATGGTTAAAATTTTCGGGGTTGTAATAGACTATGGCAATATCCACTGCCTTCATACTGTCGCGATATTGACTGAGAAAATCTCTAGTCAGGCTACTATAAGTATGCAGTTCTAACACGGCTACCAGTTCTTTTCTTTCATATTGTTTTTTTACAGCATTTGTAGTGGCCTTTACTTTTGAAGGTGCATGAGCAAAGTCTTTAAATACAATGGTGCTGTAGTTTTTGTTGATTACTTCTAACCGATTAGCGGCTCCTTTGAAACTTTGTATGGCTTTATAAAACATTGCTTCTGTGATGCCGATTTTTGTACACACCTTAAGAGCAGCACTGGTATTGCGCATGTTATGTTTGCCGAAATATTTTATTGGTATTTTGCCATAGTCGGTGAGCAAGTAAGTAACCCCATTGATGATTTCGTTTTTGTGAGGTTGGTATTCTATGCGTTGCACATCGTTTTTCATCTCTTTGCAGATGAACGAAGCCAAATCATCGTTTTCATTAAAAATGATTATACCTCCTTTGGGCGTGGCATCAGCAAAAAGTTCGAATTGACGTACATACTCATCAAAAGAAGGATAAACATTCACATGATCCCAGGCAATGCCGCTTATCACACCTATATGATGTTTGTAGTGAAGAAACTTGGGCGTTTTATCCAACGGAGAGGTAGGATACTCGTCTCCTTCAATGATAATAAGCGGGGCATCATCAGAAAGTTTTACCATAGTGTCAAAACCCTCTATCTGAGCACCTACCAAGTAGTCAAACTTGCGATTGTAATATTTCAACACATGCATCACCATGGCCGTGATGGTGGTTTTGCCATGGCTTCCGGCTATCACTACGCGTTGTTTGTCTTTTGAGAACTCATATATGTATTCAGGGAAAGAATAAATTTTAATACCGAGTTCAATAGCCTTCATCAGTTCAGGATTGTCAGCCTTTGCGTGCATTCCGACAATCACCTGGTCAACATCCGAAGTAATTTTTTCGGGAAACCAACCCAACTGCTCAGGCAATAACCCATGAGCTTTCAACTTAGATAAAGAGGGCTCAAATATTTCATCATCCGAACCGGTAACTTCATATCCGGATTGTGAGAGTGAGATGGCCAGGTTATGCATAACGCTGCCACCAATAGCGATGAAGTGAACTCTTTTTGAGGTATTCATTACGGGATATTAAAAATTAGAACGCGTAAAAATATAATAAAAAGAGAGAGCAGCAAAGTATGTAAAGGCATTGTTAATAAATGAGTGTAAAAAAAAAGCAAAAATAAAACCTGGTTAACCATCGCTTAAAACCGATGGAGCATCTATCTTTGCATAATGGATTCGATAAAAAATACAGCAAAAAATTTTTTTAGTAAACAAAAGAGAAGTGAATTGTTAGAAGGTTTGGGCAAGTTGCCGCCACAAGCCATAGAACTGGAAGAAGCAGTGTTAGGTGCATTACTCCTGGAAAGAGATGCACTGACCACCATAATAGAGATATTAAAACCGGAAAGTTTTTATAAAGAGGCACACCAGCTTATATTCAAAGCTGTGCTTGCCTTGTTTGACAAGTCAGAGCCCATAGACATACTTACCGTAGTAAACCATCTGAGAAGCACGGGAGAACTGGAGGCAGCAGGAGGAGCTTACTATATAACACAACTTACTTCCAAAGTAAGCTCGGCCGCACATATAGAATACCATGCACGTATAGTAGCTGAGCAAGCAATAAAACGTGAATTGATAGCCATATCATCAGAAATACAAAAAGATGCTTTCGAGGAAACTACCGATGTCTTTGAACTCCTGGATCGTGCTGAGCAATCGCTGTATCAGATTTCTGAATCGAGTATACGGAAAAACTATGCAGATATGCGCTCTCTTATGGGAGAGGCTTTGCGCGAACTACAAGCACGTAAAGACCACAACAGCAGCATCACCGGTGTGCCGAGCGGATTTACTGATTTAGACAGAATTACTTCCGGATGGCAAAAAAATGACCTCATCATCATAGCCGCAAGGCCAGGTATGGGTAAAACCGCTTTTGTCGTGTCGGCTATGCGCAATGCAGCGGTTGACTTCAAAAAACCTGTGGCAATATTCTCGCTTGAAATGTCTTCCATACAGCTGGTAAACCGCCTTATATCCGCCGAAGCCGAACTGGACAGTGAAAAAATTAAAAAAGGAAACCTCGAGGACTTTGAATGGATACAGCTTCACAATAAAATCAGCAAACTCACTAATGCGCCTATATATATTGACGATACGCCTGCTATTTCAATACGTGAGTTGCGCACAAAATGCAGAAGGCTGAAAGCAAAACACAATATAGAGCTTATCATTGTTGACTACCTTCAGCTGATGAGCAGTGAAGGAAATTCTAAGGGTGTGACCGGAAATCGTGAGCAAGAGATAGCCTCTATTTCAAGAGCTTTAAAACAATTAGCCAAAGAGCTTCAGGTGCCGGTGATAGCACTTTCTCAACTCAGCCGAAACGTAGAAACCAGGGGAGGAGACAAAAGACCACAACTCTCAGACCTCCGTGAATCCGGAGCAATAGAACAGGATGCCGATATGGTTATTTTCCTGTACAGGCCTGAATATTATAAAATCTATGACAATGAAAACGGAGAATCTCTGCAAGGACTCGCTGAAGTGATAATTGCTAAACACCGTAATGGAAGCACCGATAGCGTATGGTTGAGGTTTATTTCAAAATACACCAAGTTTGCCGACAACTTAGGCCTTGGAAGTATAGAAAGCAGTTTTAACTCACCATTTGACCAAACCACACAGACGATTAGCAGTAAACTTAATAAGATACAAAGTGATTTTGACAAGCGTACAGAAGACGATCCGCCCTTCTAATTATTTAAATGCATGGTTTTAGTATTTGTTCATCATTTTAAGCACGGCAAAATATTCGTCTCTTAAACGTGCAGCTTCTAAAAAGTTCATTTCTTTTGCAGCTGTCTCCATCTGTTTTCTCAGTTTGTCTGCCATTTTTTGCAATTGCTCCATGCTCATCAGCTTCACTATGGGGTCAGCAGCGAGTGTGGGCTCTGCGTCAACAAGGTACTTTTTAGTCGCTTTTTTGGCATCAGCAACTTTGGTTTGCTCTATTATAGCCTCTTTGGATTTATTGACGGTTTTAGGCACGATATTATGATCCAGGTTATACTGCATTTGTATACTTCTTCTCCTGTTGGTCTCGTCTATCGCCTCCCGCATGGAATCTGTGATTTTGTCGGCATACATGATCACCTTGCCGTTTTCATTGCGTGCTGCCCTGCCTATGGTTTGTATAAGTGATTTTACATTTCGTAAAAACCCTTCTTTATCGGCATCCATTATGGCTACCAGCGATACTTCGGGCAAGTCTAATCCTTCACGCAATAAGTTTACTCCAACCAATACATCAAACATGCCTAATCGTAACTCTCGCAAAATTTCTACTCTGTCCAAAGCTTTTACCTCTGAGTGGATGTATCGGGAACGGATATCCAATTTTTTTAAGTACTTATCTAATTCCTCCGCCATACGCTTAGTGAGCGTAGTTACGAGTACCCTCTCTTTCATTTCAATCCTTTGCTGTATTTCTTCCAGCAAATCATCAATTTGATTAACGCTAGGCTTAACTTCGATAATCGGATCTAAAAGCCCCGTTGGACGTATGATTTGTTCCACTATCACTCCTTTGGCCTGCGCCAGTTCATACTCGGCGGGTGTTGCACTCACATATATAACTTGATTTTGCATATTTTCAAATTCGGTAAATGTAAGCGGGCGATTGTCCAGAGCTGCCGGCAAACGAAACCCATATTCTACCAGGTTAACCTTACGTGAACGGTCACCTCCCCACATAGCACGCACCTGAGGTACGGTGACATGGCTCTCATCTATCACCATAAGATAATCGCGAGGAAAATAATCTAATAAACAAAACGGACGGCTACCCGGGCTGCGTCTGTCAAAATAACGGGAGTAGTTTTCAATGCCTGAACAATAGCCTAATTCACGTATCATTTCCAGGTCGTGTTCTGTGCGTTCTTTCAGGCGCTTGGCTTCAATGAACTTCCCTTGTTCTTCAAAATATGCTATTTGTTTTACCAGGTCGTCTTGTATTTCCTTTATGGCCTGGTTAAGGGTTTCTTTCCCGGTAACAAAAAGATTGGCCGGATATATAGTGATGTGGGTTTCGGTATTGAGTTGTTTACCGGAGTCAGGCTCTATGCGCCACATTTGTTCTATTTCATCTCCAAACATATATATCCGGTAAGCAAAATCGGCATAAGCCGGAAATATATCTATGGTATCGCCTGATACGCGAAACGTTCCTCGTTTGAACTCAGCGGTAGTTCGGTTATACAATATCTCGACAAATTTGTAGAGCAATTGGTTACGACTTATCACATCTCCTTGTTGTATGCGTATCACATTGCGTCCGAATTCTTCGGGATTACCGATACCATAAATGCACGATACAGAAGCAACCACTATTATGTCGCGCCTACCTGTAAGCAATGCAGAAGTAGCACTGAGACGTAATTTCTCTATTTCATCATTTATAGATAAATCTTTTTCTATATACAAACCTGTGGAAGGTATGTAAGCTTCGGGTTGATAATAGTCGTAATACGAAATGAAATACTCAACCAAATTTTCGGGGAAAAATTGTTTGAACTCACCATACAATTGAGCTGCTAATGTTTTGTTATGACTGAGGACAAGCGTTGGTTTGTTAACGGCAGCTATCACATTGGCAATGGTAAAAGTTTTCCCTGTGCCCGTAGCTCCTAACAATACCTGGTGTGCTTCTCCCTGGTTTATTCCCTCCACGAGTTGGGCTATTGCTTTGGGTTGGTCGCCGGTAGGCTCATACTCCGAAACGAGTTTAAAAGAATGCATTTCTCTATATTCCGAATTTACCTGAAGTATTACTTCATCATCCCTTAAATTACAAAAACACCAGCAATAAGAGTATGCCTTGAATATTCATCGGACATAATTTTCATGCGAGTATATTTTTTGAACTACCTATGATGCTCATGTATTATCAAAAAAAACTCAACGGCATTTCAGCCATACGTTCAATGACGTTGTGACGAAACTTAAGATGGTTTTTCTTTTTTATTTTAAACTGCAGCGCAATTGTAGTTGTATGCAACTAAATATATGATCATTTGTTGTACGAAACCATGAAACCAGACTTACTTAGGTCGTTCCAGAAGTGAGGGTATGATTTGTTAACTACTTCCGGGTCGTGTATACATATATCACCAAGTAAAGCCAAAGGTGCAAATGCCATGGCCATGCGGTGATCGTGATAGGTGTGTACCATCTGATTGCTCACGTTTATGTGGCCTTTGCAAACTTTATAGGTATGGTCTTTTTCAATTTCAATCATTTCGATGTTGAATTTTTTGAGTTCATTTTGCAAAGCAGCTATTCGATCTGTTTCTTTAATACGCAGACTCTCTAACCCATGCATAGTACACTCTATGCCTTGGGCAGCGCAAACTACTGCTATGGTTTGCGCAAGGTCAGGACAGTGGGTGAAATCCCATTCAAATGAAGACACGGGGGCTTTTTTCTGTAACAATAAGCCATTCTCAGTGAAGGTGGTATTCACTCCAATATAGTGGCCAATATCAACTATCACACGGTCGCCCTGAAGGGATGATGGTTTATACCCAATGAGTTCTATGCGGCTTTCCGGAGCCAGGGCTGCAATGCTATACCAATAACTTGCTGCTGACCAGTCAGACTCTACAAAATATTCGGCTCCCACATAAGATTGATGAGGTATAGTGATGATATTACCCTCCCAGTTGTATTTTATTCCAAAATGATGCATGAGTCGCAGAGTCATTTCTATATATGGCTTAGAACCTATTTTACCCTCTAACTCCAACACCAAACCGTTGGGTAAAACGGGAGCCACCATGAGCAAAGCCGTTATGTATTGGCTGCTCACATCACCTCTTATTTTGCAATAATTGTTTTGCTCTCTTATGTTGGGTTTTCTTATGATGAGCGGAGGATACCCTTCGTTTTCTTTGTACGACACATTACATCCCAATGAATTCAGAGCATCTACAAGAAGTTTTATCGGACGTTCACGCATGCGTGCCGTGCCCGTCAGCTCAGCTTCTCGCCCGCATACCGCACAGTAAGCTGTAAGGAAACGCATAGTGGTGCCGGCATCCAACACGTCTAAAACAAATTCATCGGATGATAACAGCCGAATCATGGTTTGTGTGTCGCGAGCGTTGGATAAATTTTTCAGATTACAGGCATGTCCGGACAGCGCATCTATGATGAGCGCTCTGTTGCTTTCACTTTTTGAAGAAGGAGGAAGTATAGCCACCTGTATGGGTTGTTGCAATCTATGCAGCAAAATGAAATTTTCTGACATCTGTTTCAATTTTTTTGCAAAGTATAAATTAAATCTGGAAGAATGTACTACACATGATGAATCAACTGACTTTATCAGAGGAGCTCAAACTTAATTCAAAATTAAGCATTATGCCAACTTTCACATCTTTATCTTCCGACATAATGAAGAATTATTTCTGCTCCACAATAAAAATTATTGGATTTTGTTAAACTTCAAATTTTATGACTAAACATGATGAGTACTTTTGTTTTGATACATTCCGTAAAAAGATAATAATTCATACATTTGCTGCGGTATGAAATATGATGTAGTTATAATAGGCGGGGGAATAGTAGGACTATCTACCGCATATAAGCTCAAGGAGAAAAAACCTTTGTTAAAGGTAGCTGTTTTAGAAAAAGAAAAAGCAATTGCTACACATCAAACCGGACATAACAGCGGAGTTATACACTCGGGAATATATTACAAGCCGGGAAGCCTCAAAGCAAAAAATTGTATAGAAGGTTATAACCAACTCTTGCAATTTTGTGATGAGCATGGTGTGCCATATGAGCTTTGTGGCAAAATTATCGTAGCCACTCGAAAAGATGAGCTTCCCATTCTGGAAAAAATATATCAACGTGGCATAGAAAACGGTCTGACGGGATTAAAAAAAATAAACAGCGAACAAATAAAAGAATATGAACCTCACTGTGCCGGCATAGAAGCCATAAGAGTGCCCCAAACCGGGATCATTGATTACACTAAGGTTGCTCAAAAAATAGCAGAATTATTTCAAAAGGCAGGAGGAGATATTTTTACTGAACACAAAGTAACAAACATTCGTAATCATGGAGAAAGTGCAGAAGTGATTACTGAAAAATCTACCTTTATGACTTCATTAGTTATTAATTGTGCCGGCCTGCATTCTGATAGGGTGGCTGCATACATGAGCAACAAGGTAGATGTCCGCATTATACCATTCAGAGGAGAATATTATGTATTGAAAAAAGAAAAGGAATATTTGGTTAAAAATCTTATCTATCCTGTGCCGGATCCTAACTTCCCATTTTTGGGAGTACACTTTACACGTATGATACAAGGAGGCGTAGAGGCCGGTCCAAATGCGGTTTTTGCTTTCAAAAGAGAAGGATATAAACGAACCGACATAAACTTTAAAGACCTTATGGCATCGTTGTCCTGGCCAGGATTCAGAAAGGTAGCCATGAAATACTGGAAGGTAGGCCTGGGCGAATACTACCGATCATTTTCAAAAAGTGCTTTCACCAAAGCATTGCAAAAACTTATTCCCGATATTCAGGAAAATGATCTGATACCAGGAGGAGCCGGAGTGCGCGCACAAGCCTGTAGCCGCGCAGGTGACTTGCTCGATGACTTCTTGATACTCGAAGAGAACAACATCATAAATGTATGCAATGCCCCATCTCCTGCGGCCACTTCCTCTCTATCTATCGGCAATACAATAGCGATGCAAGCATTGTCTAAAAATTTTAAGTGAATACCATAGTAACCGCTAACATTTAATCATTAATACTGGATTGTGTATTTGCTGAAGTTCATGCCTCACTCAAGTGAAAGATCGTTAAATTCTTAAGGTTTTGTCTGTGATAGCAGATTATATCCTAACCGATGTGCGATAAAGCCATGTATGCATTGTTTAGAGTTCAACAGATGAAAATAAAAACGTGATAATGAACATTACTTATCAAATGTTATGAATAAGCATTATAGATTCATCTACTAAAAGCTATGAATAATACAAGAATTTCAAGTGCAAAAAAGCATATAGAATATTGGTCAATTTGTTTTATTTTCGGCCAGTTTCATGGCGCATATGACCACGCAAAGGATAGCTGTAATTGATTTAGGTACCAATACTTTTCATCTTCTGATTGTAGAAGCATCTGCCGATGGAAATATTGACATACTTTTCTCTGAAAAAAAAGCTTCACGCATAGGTAAGGGGGGGATATCTCAATCCATCATCACGGAAGACGCCATTGTCAGAGCCATAGAAAACATTCGATATTTTCGCCAAATCATAAATCAGTATGAACCTGCAAAAATATATGCAATGGCTACCAGCGCATTCAGAAATGCTTCTAACGGAACACATGTAGCTCAGCTGATATATGAAGAAACAGGAATAACCATAGAAATCATTTCCGGCGAGCGCGAAGCGGAATACATCTATTACGGAGTAAAGCTTGCTGTACCCCTCAGCATGGAGCCGAGCCTTATTGTTGACATCGGAGGAGGTTCCGTAGAATATATCATAGGTAATAACGAAAAAATTTTTTGGAAAAAAAGCATCGAAATGGGTGGGCAGCGGCTTCTGGACATGTTTCAAAAAAACGACCCGATAACTCCCGAAGAAATAGAAAACCTCATACAATATTTCAACATTACATTACTCGAACTCGACCTTGCCATACATCAATATAAACCTACCACATTTATTGGTTCATCCGGATCTTTTGACACTCTCAGTGAGATGGATATAAAACATAAAGGCATACTTTATGATTTGGACAAAGAGAAAAATTATACTCTTAGTTCGCAATCGTTTAATTACTTCTATCAGTTGCTCATCAGGAAAAATAGAGCTGAGCGAATGCTAATACCCGGCATGATAGAGTTAAGGGTTGATATGATAGTTGTTTCTTCTGTTTTGATTCATTACATCTTAAGCAAATACAATTTCCCACATATAGTCACTTCTACTTATGCCATGAAAGAAGGTGTAATAGCACAGTTGATTTCCGGTAAAATGTAAATTAATAATCAATTATCTGTCTTTCATAATTCAGCAAAGCTTTCGTTATTTGAAATACAAAATAGGGTAAATGGTGTAGTGCATGGCTAAAAAGAAAATATCTGCTTTTTTAAAAGTAATAGGCTGGATAGTAGTTCTCCTCACCATAAGCATTATTACAACGGTATGTATAATTTACTATAACAAGGAAAAAATAATAACCTCCATAATACACTATACTAACCAACACCTGAACACTAAAGTAGAGATCAGTCAAAGTATTGACCTAAGTCTGATAGAGAGTTTTCCACTTGTTTCCATAGGATTTAAGTACGTGCGTGTGTACGAGAGCATTCCTCCCCATGCTATGCTTGGTGAAGCTCAATCCGTGAAATTATCTTTTGACCTCTGGGATCTATGGAATAAAAAGTACATCATAAAAAAAATAATCATAGACAAATGCCGCTTCAATTTGAAATTAACACAAGAAGGAACACCTAATTTTGAAATCATAAAAAACAACTCCAGTACAAATAGCACTTCTTCTGCATTCCATTTGAAAGAAATAAGTATCCGGCAAGCTAAAATAGTATATCATGATATTAAAAAACGGCAAGTTTATGATGTGATGATAGATCAGGGAAAAGCATCCATAGTCAAACAACCGGACATTGGATATCTCATCAACGTGCAATCCACTCAGACAATTAACAATATATCCATAAATGGAACCGATTACTTCACAAATAAAAACAGCGCTCTTAAAACAACCCTTTCAATCAGCGAAACAGGTAAAAATATTTCTCTTCATGACTCATGGCTCAATATCGAGCATGTTAATTTTTCAATAAGAGGAAATATTAATACAGAAAAAGCCACTTATATGGATATCAGCATTTCACATGAATCCGGTACATTAGAAGCTATCTATTCGATTTTGCCCAGACACATTATGAAAAGCTTAAGAGATTATAAAAGCAGTGGCAAGGCCTACTTTAATGCCATCATAAATGGAGAAATTTCTGACAAAAAAAATCCGGCAATTGAAGTTCGTTTTGGATTAAAAAATGCAACTATCTATCATCCGGAACTGGATAAAAAAATTGAACAAATCACTCTCATCGGCATATATTCGAATGGTATACAACAAAATCTGGCTACTTCCATACTCGACCTCAGTAATCTATCTTTTAATATTGACCACAACCATATATCCGGAAAGCTCACTGTAAAAAACTTTTCCGACCCTTATATTCAACTTTATTTGAACGGCAACATAAGCACTTCTTCCATCTTCAATACTATTAAAACAAATACTATTAAAGATGCTTCCGGCAGCCTGCTAACAGAGGTTTCCTTCGATGGAAGGTTGGAAAACCTAAAGTCTGCAGAAGGCAGACATAAAATAAATGCTCACGGTAAAATATCCGTAGATTCGGTCAATATTGTTTTTAAAAATGACCTGTCAGTAAAAAATATTAGCGGCAGTTTTGTATTTGACAAAGCCGATGTACACATACCTCACATGTATGCAAAAATTGGCCAGTCAGATATTAATGTGAAAGGTACTATTGAACATTTCTGGAATTATCTGTTTTTGAATTCTGCTCATCTTTATCTAAAAGATTTTAACATCAAAAGCCAATATCTGCATACGGATGATGTTATAAACTTATTTAAAATTTTTGCAACTCCCGGCAGTTCCTCTGTGAATGACAACAAAAAAATATTTTTACAAACACATATCCATATCAATAAGCTGCAGCATAAAAATTTAGAACTGCACCAATTTCGATCACAACTGGAGTATTCAGAAAACTGGATGCTTAAAAACACCTCCTTCAAGACTTTTGGAGGTAAAATAACCTGCGACACATTTTCCTCTCTTGCAAAATCCTCTATCACTCAATATTTCCTGACAGCTAATATATCAGCTTTACCTATAGACAGTATTTTATATGCATTTGACAATTTCGGACAAAACTTCATATCATGGCAAAACCTGCATGGAAAGTTTTACGGAAATCTCACCATGCTCTTTGCAATGAACGATTCTATCATTATACCCTCATCAATATTTGCTAATGCAGATTGCAAAATCACAGACGGACGGCTGGAAAACTTTGCTCCCATGCAACAACTTGCACGATTTATAGATGCTAATGAACTTGCGCACATAAAATTTTCGGAACTAAAAAATAACATCCTCATACGAAACGACACCATACTTTTGCCTGAAATGCAGATACTCTCAAACGTTGCTAATATCTCTATATCTGGCATACACACTCTGTCCGGAAGTTTTGAGTACAAGCTGGCTATACCTCTCAAAAATTTAAGGAAACACAAAGTAGACCCTGATGCTGCTTTCGGCTCCATTGAAAATGACTCCAAACAGGGAGCTACTTTATACCTCTCGTTTAAAGGCAATTCAAACTCGTATGCGTTTCACTACGACAAGAAAAGAACTAAACAAAAAATCAAAGACGACCTGAAGAAAGAAAAAAATGAATTCCTAACCATTTTTAAGAAAAAAAAGCAAGAAATAACACCAACAGAACATTACACTAACCAAGATATTAAATTTTTAGATTTAGATTAGCTCGCATAATTCCATTTCATACAATGAAAAACAGGGTTCACAAAGCATAATAAGTATTCGCTGACAATTTATTTCGCCGCCACATTTACAGCTTCATGCATTCGAAAAAACCATTAAGATTCTCATAACTACATTTTAAAGCACAAACCCGGTTTTCACTGATACTGTCCCAAAAAGTGTGTAAAGTGAGTTGTTTTTTGAAAGATTAATTAGTTTAAAAACTAAAAAAAATTCAA
>JANWYS010000037.1 GCA_025054875.1 Cytophagaceae bacterium
GCCCGGAAAAAATCAGGTCTTATTTTTTATACTGTATAGACACGCTTAAGCTAAAAGAAAATACCATTCACAGCCGCATTAATGCGGTGAAGTTTTTTTTCGAAAAAGTAATGAAGCGTGAAAATATATTTTTGGAAATTCCCCGACCTAAAAAACCCTCTACACTGCCGAAAGTAATCAGCAAGCAAGACATCCTGAAAATGCTCAGCACGGTAGAAAACATTAAACACCGTTTGATGCTTTCCCTCTGTTATGGTATGGGCCTGCGAGTAAGCGAATTGGTAAAGCTAAAAGTGCAACACATTGATAGCAAAAGAATGCAAGTGCTGGTGCAAGAAGGCAAAGGCAAAAAAGACAGATACGTAAACCTACCCGAAAAAGTCTTGCACGAACTGCGAGAATACTATAAACTTTACAAGCCCAAAGAATATCTTTTTGAAGGTCAATTCGGAGGGCATTACAGCATACGGAGTGTGCAGGCTGTCTTCAAACGCGCCTTGAAAAAAGCACGCATTTATAAAAAAATCGGCATTCACAGTTTGAGGCATAGCTATGCCACCCATTTACATGAGTACGGCACTGACATCGCCTTCATCCAAAAACTACTGGGGCACAAAGATGTAAAGACAACCTCTCTATACACGCACGTAAGCAACAGAAACATTGCTAATGTGAAAAGTCCTCTAGATATGTAACCTCTAAATGCACTGTATACACTCTGTTACAAAATACTAATCAGCATTTGGTTTCATACTAATTGACAACTTCCCTGTTTTACTTATCAAAGTAATTAACCCGGATTCCGCATTGGTAAACCATTGGTCAAGCTAAAGCACTGACCATTGAAACAGAGCGCCAGGCGGGCTTTAGCGGCTCGCTCTTTTGGGTTTCGCCTTTTGGGACTCACGCAAAAAGAAACTCAGACAACCGCTCTATCCTATATGCAACATTGGGTTTGTCAGCGTTTGTGGAGTGAATTTAGTGAGGGGTTTTCAAGTGAGATATGATGCAGTATTCATGTTGTACCCTCTAAACCTGGCGCTTGAAAAGTGACCGCCATTCCCTTTTTTGCGGAGTAATCACATCCCCTTATAAACCTGAAAAGTTCAGGGGACTCAGCGCGAGGGATGGTAGCCATGGCCGCCACGGCCAGTGCGTAGCTTCAGCGGAGCACCGGAGCGATAGCGTAGTGGCGCACAGCCCGGCCCCGCAGGGGCGCGCCCAACTTAAAAAAAACATTTCATCACACTTCTTCGCTAGCGCAGAATCCGGAATTAAAATTCATTTTAATGCATAAAATGGTATCCTTCTTTTCAGGCAACTTCGGAAAAGTTGAAAACTTCACGGCTGCGCACTCCTTTATCGGTTTGCGTGAGTGTACAACATTCATATATAGGGTCGTGCTGAAAGATTAAAACATAATTTTCTTGCACCGCCTGAGTTAAAAAATTTTCTTTTTCTTCCATCGTGATTAAAGGTTTGGTATCATACCCCATAACATAATGAACGGGCAGGTGAGCTACCGATGGAATGAGGTCGGATACGAATACCAAAGTTTTATCTTTGTATTGGATGTGAGGAATCATCATGCCTTCGGTGTGGCCGTAGGCCCACAAAAATTCGATGTGCTCAAAAGGGGATTCGCCGAAGGGAATAAAACTCAGTTGCCCTGCCTCTTGCAGAGGCAATATGTTTTCGCTGAGAAAGCTGGCTTTTTCTCTGGGGTTGGGTTCAGTGGCCCAAAGCCAGTGTGCATCATTGGTCCAATAGGTTGCGTTTTTAAATGTGGGAACAATTTTAGTTTCATCTGTACCGTAAGTCAATGCTCCACCACAGTGGTCAAAATGAAAATGCGTGAGCACTACATCAGTCACCTCATCAGGATTATAGCCTGCATTTGCAACCGCCTGATCTATGGAGATGGTGTCGCGCAAATGGTAGTGGCGTAAAAAATTTTCTTTTTGCTTGTTGCCTATCCCTGCGTCTATGAGGATGAGTTTGTTACCATCCTCTACCAATAGGCAGCGCAGTGCCCATGTGCAAAGGTTGTTTTCATCTGCTGGGTTTAATTTGTTCCATATTTGTTTGGGTACTACGCCAAACATGGCGCCTCCGTCCAGTTTAAAAAAGCCTGTATTCAATAGTTGTATTTTCATGATGTCTTATTTTTGTTATAACCTTGCCAATGCTTCAAGTAAATCTACCAATTGGATGTCATCGCTTTTAAGGGTGATGTGAGCTTTAGAGTAATATACTCTTCGGCGTTCAGATTCAGCTTTGATGGTCTCGCGAATTTGCTCAGGGGTTTTATTCTGGTAAATAGGCCTGCCGGAGAAATCAGTATGTTGTAGCCGGTTCCACAACTCTTCCGGCGATACATCCATAAAGACAGTAATTCCCATGCGGTTCATTTTGTCCATGTTATCTTTATAGGTAGGCAAGCCTCCGCCTGTGCCTATGACCATATTTTTTTTATGTGCAAAATGATCCAAGAGAGCATATTCCAATTCGCGAAAATGTATTTCTCCACCTTTTGCATATATTTCTTCAATGGTCATGCCTTGCTGCTCTGTTATCATTTTGTCGGTGTCAACATAGGTGCGCCCGCTGTAATGCGCATATTGTTTACCAAGAGTAGTCTTGCCACATCCAGGCATCCCGACAAGGAATATGGAAGAAGTGCTATCCATTATATAAAAATTTGTTTCCGATAGTATGAGCGGTTAAATTAAAGTTTTATTTTTAAAAACCTAACACGAAAAAAATGCAAAACAACTGGATAGATATTTCCATAGCGGTAATGGAAGATGTTACCAAATGGCCTACCGACCCGAATTTTGAGTTGAAAAATTTTGCTGCCTTTGAATGGGGGCATCCCTGCGATGCATCAATGGTATCTATGTCGGTGCATACAGGCACGCATATAGATGCTCCTGCACATTTTATAAACGGTGCTGACCGCATAGGCAAATGGAGTCCTGAAATTACCATAGGCCCCTGCAGGGTGGTTAATATTGACCATCCGGGCTATATAACAAGGGAAGAGCTTATAGAGTTGAACATACAAGCGGGAGAACGTATTTTATTTAAAACTCAAAATTCTGCGACGGATTGGTGGCATCATCCGTTTAATCCGGAATTTGTACACTTTTCGGAAGATGCTGCAGCATACATAGCAGAAGTAAAGCCTGCATGTATAGGTATAGACTATGTATCTGTAGGAGGGCCGGAAAATGGCCCTGAGGTACACCGCCACATATTGGGAGCAGGAGTATGGATAATCGAGTCTATAAATTTGAATCATGTGGAAGCCGGTGAGTATGAATTAATCTTTATGCCTGTAAATCTGGCTATGGCAGAGGGTGCGCCCGGAAGAGCATTGTTGAGGAAGATTTAGTGTGAGAATCAATGGATATTGGAGTTCCGAAGGAATTAAAAAAACAAGAGTACAGAGTGTCCATAACTCCGGCAGGAGTAGCCGAACTTGTAAATTGTAAGCATAATGTATGGGTAGAAGCTAAAGCCGGCGAAGGAGCCGGATATACCGATATTGACTACAAGAAAGCCGGAGCTCACATTGTGTCTGATGCCCGAAAGATTTGGGAAGTGGCAGAGCTTATCGTAAAAGTAAAAGAACCTTTGCCCCAGGAATACCAATTGGCAAGAGCTGGTCAATACATATTTACATATTTTCATTTTGCTTCTTCAAGAGAACTGACGGAAGCTATGGTAAGAAGCGGAGCAACTTGCATAGCGTATGAAACCGTTCAGAAAGAAGACTTATCTCTGCCTCTGCTCATGCCCATGTCAGAGATTGCAGGGCGAATGGCGGTACAGCAAGGGGCGCACTTTTTAGAGAAACATAAAAAGGGTAGAGGAATTTTGCTGGGGGGTATACCGGGCGTGCATCCTGCGCATGTGCTCATACTTGGTGCAGGCACAGTAGGTTCGCATGCCGCAAAAATTGCTGCCGGAATGGGAGCCAAAGTTACCATTATGGACATTAACCTGGCTCGCTTACGTGCATTGCACGAAATTATGCCTGCAAATGTGTGTCCTATATTTTCAAGTGAATACAACATAACAGAAGCTCTCAAAACTGCAGACCTCGTGATAGGTGCGGTGCTCGTACCCGGCGCCAAAGCACCGATATTGATAAAAAAAGAAATGCTCAAACTAATGAGGCCGGGATCTGTAATTATAGACGTAGCCGTAGATCAAGGGGGGTGCATAGAAACTTGCTATCCTACCTCTCATGAACACCCGACATATACCGTAAGCGGAGTTATTCATTACTGTGTACCAAACATGCCCGGAGCTGTGCCCTATACAGCTACTCTGGGGCTTACCAATGCCACACTTCCTTACATAAAAGGAATCGCCAACAGGGGATTGATGGCAGCTTGTAAAGAATATCCTGAGTTAGCCAAAGGGGTCAACATAATTGATGGTGTAGTTGCGCATCGTGCACTTGCAGAGTTGTTTAGCCTGCCGTATAAACCTTTTATGGTTTCTCCCTGAATGACTTAAGGCCTTAAAATCAAAAAGCCCCGGCGGGGAACCGGGGACATTTTTGAACTAATAAACCTTACCTTATTAAACAATTGAAAACAACTTCCAATGTGCAAATTTAACAATATCTTAACTAATTTCGTTCACAATTTTAATATTTTTAACAGTTGTCATGAATGTATGACGTAATATTCTGGCAAAAGGATTACCGCAATCACATTGATTATCAAATTCATTAAGGCTTACCTAGCCGTTTGCCCTAGTTTAAATAGCGAATACATCTGTAAGGATTATTTTATTAAATTGTAAACTATTACATTCTTTAAGCTCAACTGTATTCGTGTGCCGGGTGTTTTACCACATAAAAAATGCAGTGTTGTAATTGACGATGAGCTCATCGTTTAACAAATTTTCTTTATGAATTTTTGATGATTTTATAACAGGAGCATCCAGGCCTTTTCCGAAACTGATGTTGCTTCTGAAAATTCTTGCTTCATCCCACATTTGTTTTTTTATGAAGGTATTGAGCAACATGGCACCTCCCTCTACAATGACAGACTGTATGTTTTGAGAATATAGTTTTTCTAAAATTTGAGGTATTAAATCGTACGAATCATCTATTGATATATATTGAACTAAATTGCGTACCTCGTTTATTTTTTTATTGAAAACGATAGTAGGCGAAGTACCGTCTAATATATGAGCACCGGCAGGTATTTTCAAGTCGAGGTCAAGTACTATTCTTACAGGATTTCTTCCCTTCCAGTCGCGCACATTGAGCCTGGGATTATCAAAGAGTGCAGTGTTAGTGCCCACCATTACGGCGTCTTCTTCTGAGCGCCATTTGTGAGCGAGTTTGCGACTTAAGGGGTGGCTTATCCATCGGGAAGTATAGTCTTCGCGGGCAATGTAGCCATCTATGGTCTCTGCCCACTTCAGGATAATGTATGGTCTTTTATGTTGAATAAATGTAAAGAAGCGTCTGTTCAAAAAGGCACCTTCATTTTCCAGTATCCCTGTCTCTACCTCAATACCATTTTGAATCAGTTTTTCTATCCCTTTTCCGGCCACTAAAGGGTTGGGGTCTATGTTGGATATGATTACTTTACGTATAGGATATTTGCAAAGCATATCGGTGCAGGGCGGAGTTTTTCCGGTGTGTGCGCATGGCTCTAAGTTTACATACACTACTGCATTCTTGAGCATGGATTTATCTTTTACACTTTCAATGGCGTTAACTTCAGCATGAGCATAGCCATAGCGCTGGTGCCAGCCCTCTCCGATGATGTGTCCATCCTTCACGATTACACAGCCCACTAAAGGGTTAGGACTTACCTGGCCTGCTCCCAGTAAGGCAAGCTCGTGTGCACGTCGCATAAAACTGTCATTAACTTCTATATCTGAACTGTGTACGCCTTCGGCCATATATCACATTGATTTTAATTCTTACCAACGAAGTACGAAATGTTGCTTGGGTTGTTTTTTTCGAAAGAATAACATGCCTAATTCATACAAATCAATACTCAATGTAACTCTGGGGTCTTGTATTATTTCTTTCCAGGCTTTTGTCATTTGAGGAGACCAATAGATATCATCCAATACAAATACGGTGTTTTCATCTGATTTATTCAGGCACAAATTAAAATAGTCCATGGTGGCCTGGTACCGATGATTTGCATCAAAAAAAACAAAATCTATTTTTGAAAATTTGCTAAGTGTTGGAGCCAGCGTTTGATCTATGTTTCCGGCAATCGGATGAATATTTTTGAGATTCAATTTTATGAAGTTTTCTTTTGCAAGTTGTAATGTGTTTTTGCAACCTTCAAAAGTATATACATCTGCCTTAGAGTGGGCAGATGCAAGGTAAGCAGTAGTTAGCCCCAAGGAGGTGCCCAGGTCTATTACTATTTTCGGTTTTAAGAAATGCACTACTCTGAAGAGCATAGCAGCAGTTTTACTGTTTTTTTCTGAAGTAAGCACAATGTTGCGTATTTTTTTGGAATAACTTCCGTTGTTGTTTTTTTTTGCTCCAAAATCATATACTGTGATTTTTCTGCTATCGTTGGCAAGCACTTGCCGTAGATTTTCTATGGCTTCAAATGCATAATATTCTTTGTATGTTTTTATCACCTCTGTATACAGTTCATACACAAAAGGCGAATGCAGACTATGCTCGTTCTTAGCGTTGAGCAGATATAGGATATACGTGCGAAAGCGGTGAATAAAATTTTTCAAGAATGTCAATTTAAACGATGAGTAGCGATGAGAGTGAAAGCAGGAATATTCACTAGAAAATGTTCTCCGTCTGCCTGTCGCTGTACGAGGTAAGTACCCCACATTTTACCGATTTCGGTAGATAAGTTACAACCTGAAGTATATTCGTACAGATCGCCGGGATTCAATATTGGTTGCAGGCCTACAACACCTTCTCCTTCTACTTGCCTTATAGTACTGTTTGAATCGTAGATAAACCAATGCCTTCGCAGTAGTTGAACAGTATACACGCTCAGATTTTCAATGGTTATGGTATAGCTGAAATAATAGCTGCTATTTTCTGGATAGGAGTAACGAGGCTGATAGCTCGTTCTCACGCTTACTTTTACACCATTGGTAATGTCCGTTACCATATACATCGTGTATGTTAGGCTTCTAATGTAGAAAAAATTTTTTTAGCATAAAGCAAATTTATGCTATTGAGTTAAATGTTTTTTTGAATCGTTATGAAATATTTCATAACCATATCTGCCGGATGTGGTAAAGTTTTTTTTCACAACAGGAAAGATTTATCAGAAACAAGCCCTTGTATTGACTATAATGAGTGAAGTATAAAAATACTGTGCTGTGGTCAGTAATAAACGCCATGTAGCTAAAGCAATTAAGATAGAAACGGTAGAATCTCATGAAGTAAAACAAACCATCTCTATCTTAACTAAGAGGATAGGAAGTTGCTTTGAAAGATTAAATTTACTAATAACGATATGAAGCCACAACATGCCGCTTCACAATGTTGTATGCAGACGTAGTATGCTATGCGGTAAAAACGAATTACATCATACATTTTTATGCTATCCGTATAAGCAGAGATGTCATAGTTTACATTCAGTATTTGTGTATTATTATTTTTAGTTTAATTTGAAGTCTGGTTTTATGAATACTACGTCAGCTATACTTTATGAATTGAAGCAGGCAGAGGCAGTCCTTCAGAAGTTTATGGAGGATGAAAAAAATATTTTGAATATCGAGAGAGCGGCTGAATTGATGGCATCAAGCGTGAAGAATGGAGGATTACTTATTTCTTGCGGCAATGGAGGCTCCAATTGTGATGCTATGCATTTTGCAGAAGAGCTTACGGGCAGATACCGCAGCCATCGCGAGCCAATAGCCGCTGTTGCCATTGCTGATCCTTCCTATATTACATGCACAGCAAATGATTATGGATACTCTCATATATTTTCCAGGTATGTAAAAGGCATAGGGCGCAAAGGTGATGTACTGTTGGCTATAAGCACCAGTGGTCATTCGGAGAATGTGATAAAGGCTGCTGAAGCTGCAAGAGAAAAACAAATGAAAGTTGTAGCATTAACAGGTAATGATGGAGGAAAACTCGGGAAAATTTGTGATGTAGAAATTAACGTGCCATACAAAGGCTATTCAGACCGAATACAGGAAGTACACATAAAAATCATTCACATACTAATTTTACTTATTGAAAAACATCTAGGAAACAATGCTGGCTAAGACCTATGGAAGTGCCGTGCAAGGTGTAAACGCATTTATAGTTACCATAGAAGTAACGATAAACAAAGGCACTTTACTTTTCATAGTAGGCCTTCCGGACAATGCGGTAAAAGAGAGTCAACAACGCGTGGAGGCAGCGATAAAGCATTTGGGTTATGACATGCCACGTCAAAAGGTGGTGGTAAATCTTGCTCCGGCTGATGTGCGTAAAGAAGGCTCCGCATATGACTTACCCATAGCTTTAGGCATACTTGGAGCCTCAGGACAAATGAATTCAGAAAAACTTTCGGAGTATGTAATCATGGGTGAGTTGGCATTGGATGGCATGCTACGGCCGGTGAAAGGTGTGTTGCCAATTGCTATTGAAGCACGAAAGAAAGGATTCAAAGGATTCATATTGCCTAAGGAAAACGAAACCGAAGCCGCCATAGTAAATAACCTCGATGTGATAGGCGTGGAAAATATGAAGCAAGCCATAGATTTTTTTGATGGTAAACTAAAAATAGAACCTCTACGCATCAATACACGTGAAATATTTCAGCAAAATACCAACACCTATGAAGCAGACTTTGCGGATGTGCAAGGCCAGGAAAACATAAAGCGTGCCATGGAGATAGCAGCCGCCGGTGGGCACAACATCATTATGATAGGTCCTCCGGGAGCCGGAAAAACTATGCTGGCCAAAAGGCTACCCTCTATATTACCGCCCCTCACTTTACATGAAGCTTTGGAAACTACCAAAATACATTCGGTGGCAGGTAAGCTCGCAGCACGTTCATCTCTTATCGCCAACCGTCCGTTTCGTGCTCCGCATCATACCATAAGCGATGTAGCGTTGGTAGGGGGCGGCGGGTTCCCTCAGCCCGGAGAAATTTCGCTTGCCCATAACGGAGTTTTATTTCTTGATGAGCTCCCTGAATTCAAGCGTACTGTGCTCGAAGTATTGCGACAGCCGCTCGAAGAAAGGCGTGTAACCATTAGCCGTGCCAAAGTATCCATAGACTTTCCCGCTAATTTTATGCTCATTGCCAGCATGAACCCTTGCCCATGCGGATATTACAACCATCCCGAAAAAGAGTGTGTATGTGCTCCGGGAGTTGTGCAAAGATATTTAAATAAAGTAAGCGGCCCATTATTAGACCGTATAGACCTTCACATAGAAGTGACTCCTGTCACATTTGATGAAATGACTGCGAACCGTAAATCTGAAAGTAGCAGTCAGATACGTAGCCGTGTCGTTGCTGCGCGCAACATACAAACAGAACGATTTAAAAAACTTAACAACAATGGTGCATCTCCCATATACTGTAATGCCATGATGCCCTCACAAATGGTGAAGGAAATTTGCGTGATTTCAGAAGCCGGAAAGAAACTGTTAAAAACTGCCATGGAGAAACTCGGCCTCTCGGCACGCGCCTACGACCGCATTTTAAAAGTATCTCGCACCATAGCAGACCTCAACCAATCTGAAGACATAAAAATAGAACATCTCGCTGAAGCCATACAATACAGAAGCCTTGACAGAGAGGGATGGGCCGGATGAGTTTATTTTACAGCCACTATCATGTTTGCCATCTTAGCCATAAGGTCGGCATCGTCTGAGGCAGTATGCAATTTATAATTGGTAAGTAAGGCCATGGCTTTCGCTATTGTGGTTAGTATTTTATTTTTTGATATGATCCAAATATCGCCCAGATATTCTTTGTTTTCTTTCATGAACTGTTGCCAAGCCACTCTTGCCGCAGAGTCGTATCCCGACATAGTACTGCAATCCCATATCATGCAAAGCTTGTCGGGTAGAGCTTCTTTTATCTTGTTATTTATGGTTTGGATATATTCTTTTGCTTGTGGTTCGGTAAAATGATCTTTAAAAACTATTCGCAGGCATTTGTGCTCATAGATGTTTTGCATATAGATCTTATTTTCCATAAGGGTTATATTTTTTGACGTATACGGGATTGAATATGAATATGTTGCTAAACATTAAGGAAGCTGAAAAAAATTATAGCAAAAAGTTTGTCGGAACAGAACTAAGAAGGTTCTATGCATAAAAAATACAACATGGATTCAATGTTTCAGAAAAAGTATAGGGTGAGGGTCTGCAGCTTAGCTAAGGATGCGTTTGATAGACCGATGACGATTGGGCAGTTTTTTTCGTGAAAGATTTGGGTCTGGGCGCCGCCCTTTAGGGCGGCGCCCAGACTTCATCGGAGTTTCACATTTTCTTATGAAGTTGAAAATTTCGAGAGAACCTGCGCGAGGGATGGGAGCCATGGCCGGCACGGCCAGTGCGGAGCTTTAGCGGAGCACCGAAGCAACAGCGGAGTGGCGGACAGCCCGGCCCCACAGGGGCGCGCCCAACATTAAAAAAAATCTAAACTTTTTTCAGGTCAAGGTACTTTTTTAAAAAAAGACGAGACAAAAACATTGCACCACACTACACTTTTCCGCCAATATGTAACCTGGATAGAATAAAAATCAAGGTTTGCAGCAGTAACCATACCATAGTTCGCATTTAACATACGCTGAATTTACAATCGCAGAAGTCATACATCATGCCGGCTTGCCGTACATAGCCAGGTGAACCTTAAGTTTGAGAATGCTTTTGAAAATTCTGAAAATGATTTTTCAGTGATTTGTCAAAACAAAGTTCTATGGCCATGCCTATTTGCGGCCTATCAATTCTTTTACTAACCTGTCGGCTTTGTATATGTGTTTGAGAGCTGCAATAATGCCTCCGGCATGTACAGACACTGTGCGGTTGGCATCTTCTACAAAAATAAAACGTCCGGGTAAGCTTTCTATGTTGCCGTCAAATATGAGGCCTACAGCTTGTTTGTTTTTGTTTATCATAGGGCTTCCGGAGTTTCCTCCGATGATGTCGTTTGTAGATACGAAGTTGATAGGAGCTTTGAGGAGTTCCGGTGAGGGATTTTCCCAGCGTTTGGGTAGAGACCATGGATATTTTTTATCGTTTGAATAGTATCGGTCGTACATACCATAGTATGTAGTTTTGTACGGAGCTTCTGTTCCGTTGTATTTATAGCCTTTTACTATGCCGTCTGCAATTCGTAAAGAGAAGGTAGCATCGGGTGGTATGGTATCGCCATATACGGCATAAAATAGCTGGGCAAGTTGCATGTTGAGCATTGCTTCTTTTTTGAGGAGTTCATTCATTTTATCGTCGGCAGTTTTGGCTCTGTTGTAGCAATGTTTGGCCAACACAATGTAAGGATCGTTGTGGTTGAATATACTTTTGTGGTCTCCGTTCAGAAGTTCTTTCAGATATGTTTTGTTCAGCAGAACTTCAGATTGGGTGGCACCGGCAGGAAATAATTTTTTTATAAGTGAGCAATACTCATCTTGCGGAGGCAGAGATAAGGAGCATTCTTTAAAATGAGCATCTACATAGAGCAACTCGAGTTGTATAGAGTCGCTGAGAGTAGCCAATAAAATATCTTTTTGTAAACGTTGAGCTTTAGCGGTATCTCCGGCAGATAGCAGGTGGGCATATTCTACGAGTTGTCGTGCCAGGCGAATTTGAAAACTACCGTATTTTCGCTGGCTGAAAACAAACTGGTCTGCAGCGTAGGATGACATTTCTTTTTTGCAGGCTTCTATGTCAGTCCAAATGCTGGCTTTAGAGCGAAGGGTGGGGTTGTTTTTTACCTTGAGGATAAAATCTTCTTCAAAAGCTTTTTTTCGGTTCATCAGAGTGATGTCTTTTAATCCGGCTAATTGGCCGGATATGGCTTTGTCCGAATTGTCGAGGCTGAAAATTTGATTGCGTATATTTTCCTGATTGACAACAGAGTTATATCGTTTAAGGGCTTCTGAGCGTGTGCGCAACCAGTTGAGGATAAGGGGGAGTTGGACATCTCTGAAGTAGTTGAGTTGTTCAGTAGTGCTGAGGCGGTCGGTACGACCGGGGTTTCCGATTACAAATACAAGTTCATTTTCCTGAGCACCATCCGGATTTAGTGGGAAATAATCAGATGTTTTCAAAGGTTTTCCATCATCGTCGTACACGCGGAAAAATGCACAGTCGAGGTCATAACGAGGGTAAGTGAAATTGTCCGGGTCGCCACCGAAGAAACCGAGTTGTTGTTCCGGCATAAACACCAGTCGCACGTCTTTGTAGCGCTTGAAACCGTACAGAGAAAACTTAGCTCCTTTGTAAAAGGTGATCACCTGGAGTTCCAGTCCTTTCCAACGAGCACTGTCGGCATGTTGTTTTATGATGGCGGCGATGACTGAGTCGCGTAGTTTTATTTTCTTTTCGTCGTCGGGTTCGGGAGTTATCACGTTAAGAATAAGTGGAGATATATCTTTTGTGAGTATAAGTTGATCCACATACAAGTCAGGTACTTTGCGTTCGTCTGAAAGTCTTTTTGCATAGAAGCCATTAGTGGTGAGGTTTTCCCCTGGCTTGCTGACAGCAGTTCCTGATTCGCGTGCGCAGTGGTGGTTGGTCATTACCAAGCCATCGGCAGATACGAAAGAAGCGGAACAATAATTGGCAAATCGAAGGGAAGCGCGTTGCACACTTTGTAACCACTCTGTCGAGGGAGTAAATCCGTAGGTTTTCTTAAAGTATTCTATGGGAGGGTTATCAAATGTCCACATGCGGCCGTTGTCAAAGCGTCCAAACGGAGAAGCAGTTTGTTGAGCTTTTGTATAGTTGAAAAGAAAGATGAGATACAAAAGTGTGTGTATGTATATATGTTTCATGTTGTGTAATGATTTGCTCAGGCAAAACGTAAAATAAATCCATTTTGAGCAATAGAAAAAAAATTGAGCTACTAAATCAAGACAATTAACTGTTTGCGAAACTGTCGGGAACTACATTTTTAGTGTTATGTATGAAAACCACTCTTTAAATTTCTTACAGTATGTGTCTACTGCATAAAACGGGTTCCCTGTTTGCAGGCTACTTCGGAGGTTTACACTCTCTTAATTAGCCTGAAAAAATCCAGGGGACTCTGCGCGAGGGATGGGAGCCATGGCCGGCACGGCCAGTGCGAAGCTTTAGCGGAGCACCGCAGCGACAGCGGAGTGGCGGACAGCCCGGCCCCACAGGGGCGCGCCCTACTTTAAAAAACATTTCACCACACTTTTTCGCTAATACAGAATCCGGCTTCATTGCATCAGAAACAACTCATTGAAATGCTGACAGCAAGAGCTCTGTAGCACAAAATGGGATAAAAGGAATACAAGGGAAACAGGGTTGCTTACAAGATAAGTGAAAACAACAACAAATATGAAAAGGAATTAACATGAATGAATTTTTTGTACTCTTCGTTCGTGCTTGCCACCTTCAAACTTAGCATTCAGAAAAGCATCTACACACTCGATGGCGGTATCTAAAGAAATGAAACGCGCGGGAAGAGCCATGATGTTGGCATCGTTGTGTTCGCGGATTAAAGCAGCTACTTCCTTTCTCCAGGCCAGTCCGGAGCGTATGCCTTTATGCTTGTTGGCTGTGATATTTACTCCATTACCACTGCCGCAAATCAGTATGCCTAGTTGATAATCGTTGTTTTCTACTGCAGTTGCCAGGGGATGAGCAAAGTCGGGGTAATCTACCGATTCTTCAGAGAAAGTGCCAAAGTCTTTGACTTCATAACCTTTTGAAGTCAGATAGTAGATGATGTCTTTTTTATATAAGAATCCGGCGTGGTCGCCTCCTATAGCTATTTTCATGAGTGTGCTGCTTTAATGCTACCATTAAGCTACACTCTATTTTTCGAACTTCAAAATTTTTCCCAACCATTTGAAGTTAGCCTCTGCCTTATATTTAGCTATAATAATTTTGCTTAGCACATATATGAGTGTTCCCGAGAGCAATCCGCCGATACAACCCCACAAAATAATCCTGGAGGTTTGCCACTCGTAAGAAAACAGGTAAGAGGTTATCCATAGCACAAGCATGGTTGCCGGTGCACTTATTACAGCCACCAGCAAAAACAAAAACATACTTATGCCGGCACTGAGTGATTTCTTCTTAGCGCCATAAAGCATGGAAGATGAAAAGATCACAAGCACTAAAAGCAAAAACAGAATGGGTAATGCTATCATCAACAGAATAAACGAAACAACTACTAAAACTACCGATAAAACAACTTTCAGATAGTAACCGATTTTCGGTTCTGCCGGAATATCAGCATGAGTCAGGTATTCATACAAAATAGCCAATACTAAAGCCATTAATATAAATATGAGTCCTTTGTATTTCATGGTTAGAATCGGTTTGTCATTCTTTGTAGTTGAAAATGGATTTGTAAATCACATCGTGAATAGAAGTGCGTATGCCCAGGCGAGTAAGTTTATCATTTCCGGAATCAGTGTGAATACGATTAGACAGAAAAACATAGACCAGATTATAGTCAGGGTCAACCCATGTGCAAGTGCCGGTAAATCCGGTATGACCGAATGTATTAGTTGAAGCATAATATGAGGTAGGTCCTCGCCCTGCATGTGCGGGCTTGTCCCATCCCAGCCCTCTGCGGTTGGTGCTGTATTGCTGGCTGGCAAATCGGGGTATGGTTTCCCGATTAAAGAATTGCAATGCTCCATAGAATCCGTTTTGCAGGTTCATCTGCATAAGCACAGCTAAATCATAAGCATTAGAAAACAACCCTGCATGGCCACCTACACCACCCATAAGTGCAGCCCCCTGGTCGTGTACATTACCCCTGATGATTGCTTTCCGAAAGGTCTTATCATGTTCGGTAGGCGCTATCTGCAAAATGTTAACTTTTTCTGCGGGTCTAAACATCATAGTTTGCAGGCATAGAGGGGTATAAAAATTGTCTTGCAAAAAATCTTCCATCGGTTGGTTCAATATATTTTCTACTATGCGTTTGATTATATAAAAACCTATATCGCTGTAAACATACTGATAGGGCAATGTGGCAGTTTTTTTCCTTGCTTTCTTTGAAGTGGATACAGGCCTTTGCATGAGGCTTGCACTTACAGTCCATTTCCAGAGCGTATCTTCTATGCCCGCCACTGAGTATAATCCCGGTATAACTTCATTGGGATATTGGTCGCTTTTTGTAGTACTGTAATAAGTGCTTTTGTATCCGGAAGAGTCTATAGTTTTAACCCAATGCGCCAAAAAAGGCCTGAGGCCGGCCTGGTGGGTAAGTATTTCCCGAAGAGTGATGTTTTCTTTGTCAGTATTCTTGAGGTCTTTCAGGTAGTACGATGCTTTTTTATCTAAATCTATATATCCTCGTTCTTCCAGAAACATAAACGCTTGCAAAGTGGCTGCAACTTTTGTGATGGAGGCCAAGTCATATATAGTGTTGGAGGTAACGGGTTCATTATTTTCATAGGTGAGGTATCCATAGTTTTTATCGAAAATGATTTTGCCATCTTTAGCCACCAGCACCTGGCATCCCGGCGCGGCTTTTTCGCTTATCATTTTGTAAGCAATAGAATCAATGTATGCCAGTAAGCGGCTATCCATTCTTACATTTTCCGGCAAGGTGTAGCCAAGCCGTTTTACATCGTGGCCTATGCTTAGGCCTTTCCCCACGGGTAATTTGGCACTGGCAGTTATGGGAAGTTTTCCGTTAGCTACGCATCCTCCAAAGACCACTTGCGGCACCAGGGAGTTTGTATATTCATTGTCTTCATACGCACAAATGAGGTATGGGTAGTCGGCAAAAAATTTCAAACTGTAGGGGCTTCCAAAAACGGAAAGCACTACAATATTTTGTGTTTTTAATTTGAGAAGAAATTTTTTTGAGTTTTCTGAAATACCAAAGTGTCGAGTGTTGTAAGAGTTTGTGTTGTGTATTCCGACCAGTACCACTTGATAAGTTTTTAATTTCTCCAACAAGGTACTGAAGGTTTTTTCGTCGGCATTTTTGTCAATGGCAAATTTTGCACAGTGCCGGTATCTGTCGGTTATGGTGTGAAATATGTTTGTTGAATCTGCGCCTATGGTGAGAGTGGCCAACCTCATGGTATCGGGATGTCGGAATGGTAAAAGGTTGTTTTTATTTTGCACTACCGTAATGGCTGCGGCATATAGAGCATGCTGCAGAGCTTTAGCCTTTGGCCTGTTGAGGTCTTCTGTAAGGTTTTTAATTTCTACAGGTTTATAAGAATTAAGTCCAAGCCAATATTTAGCATGTAATATTTTTTTTACACGTGTATATACATCCTCTTCTTTGAGTTCGCCCTTGCGAATAGCTTTGTTTATTTTTTCTATGGCAGTTCCTACATCTTCGGAGTAGAGCAGTACATCGTTTCCGGCAAGTAAGGCACGTACATCTACTTCACCAGGTTTATAATAGTTGCTGACACCTTTCATATTGAGCGCATCTGTGAAAACGAGGCCTTGGTACTGAAGCTCATTTTTCAATAAATCCGTAACGATTTTGTAAGACAACGTTGAAGCCGTATTTTCTGTGTTATCATAAGCAGGCACATGCAGGTGTGCTACCATTATGCTGCGCAGGCTGTCTTTTATCATTTGCCGGAAGGGATAGAGCTCTATATCGTACAGGCGTTCTTTAGAGTGCTTTATTATGGGTAAGGAATGATGGGAGTCGTTTTCTGTATCGCCATGTCCGGGAAAGTGTTTGGCATTGGCCAGCACGCGCTGCTGCTGCAAGCCTCTCATATAGGCGAGCGCTTTATTGGTAACATTGTATTTATCTTCTCCAAAAGAACGTATACCGATTACCGGGTTATGCGGGTTGTTGTTAATATCTGCCACGGGTGCAAAGTTTATATGCACCCCTAGTCGCCTGCACTGGCGGCCTATTTCGGCACCCATTTTTTCAATCAACGTATCGTTTTGTATGGCTCCTAATGTCATCTGTTTAGGAAAAGCAAGTGTGCTGTCCAGGCGCATGGCCAGGCCCCATTCGGCATCCATGCCGATCATGAGAGGTACCTTGGAGAGAGCCTGATAGCGGTTGGTTAAAATAGCCTGACGCACCGGGCCGCCTTGAAAAAAAATCAATCCTCCTATATGATAGTTGCGAATGAGGTTTTCTATTTCGCGTACATGTTGCTCTCCGCGGTTAGAGTATGCTGCTACCATAAACAGTTGACCCAGCCTTTGTTCGTGAGTCAAACTGTTGAACACACTGTCTACCCATTCTTGTTCATTCTGTATCTTTTTTCTGACATTAGAGGTATTCGGTGTCCATGCAACTATTACTAAAAAGGCTGCCAGAGATATAAAGAGGCTTGTTTTACTTGTCAATAATTTACTGTTAATTTGAAGTGCGCTCACGTACTTTTACAAAAAACAATTGTAGTTCAAATATACACAAAAGCAATTTAGAGAGAGGAAAATAATTACCCACATACTTCAATTACCTGATATGGCTGATATAATTAAACTATTACCGGATAATGTTGCTAATCAAATTGCAGCCGGAGAGGTAGTGCAGAGGCCTGCATCCGTGGTGAAAGAGCTTTTGGAAAATGCCATAGACGCAGGAGCTACAAAAATCAAACTTATTATAAAAGATGCCGGCAAACAGTTGGTGCATGTGATTGACAACGGCAAAGGCATGTCTGAAACGGATGCGCGAATGTGTTTTGAACGGCATGCTACTTCCAAAATTCAAACCAGCGAAGACATTTTTCGCCTGCGAACGTTTGGCTTCAGAGGTGAGGCGTTAGCCTCCATTGCAGCGGTAGCTCAGGTAGAACTTAAGACAAAACTCCGCGACAAAGAACTGGGCACATGTGTAAAAATTGAGGGCTCTGTAGTGCTCTCCCAAACCACAGTAGCCATGGAAGCCGGTACCTCCATTGCCGTAAAAAATATCTTTTATAACGTTCCGGCACGAAGAAATTTTCTTAAAACAAACCTTGTAGAATCGCGCCACATACAAGAAGAATTCTTTAGAGCCGCTTTAGCATATCCCGAAATTGAATTCACATTTTATCAAGACGACAACGAAGTATACATATTGAGAAGTGAAAAACTGGCGCATCGCATTGTAAATCTTTTCGGGGATAATTATCAAAAACAACTTATCACATGCCAGGAAGAAACTCCGCTAGTTAAAATAAGAGGCTATGTCGGAAAGCCTGAATTTGCACGCAAGACCAGAGGCGACCAGTTTTTTTTCGTTAATCGCAGATTTATCAAAAGCTCTTATCTGAACCATGCTGTGCTCTTTGCCTATGACGAACTCATTGGCGAAGGTTCCTATCCCTTTTATGTTCTGAATCTGGAAATTGACCCCTCCAAAATAGACATCAACGTGCATCCGACTAAAACAGAAATAAAATTTGAAGACGAGAAAGCCATATACTCTATATTGCGTTCAACAGTAAAAAAGGCTCTGGCGCAGCACAACATTACGCCATCCATTGACTATGAGCTGAACGTCAATTTCGGAAACGAATATTCGTATAAGCCAGCCGAACATAAAACAATTTCCTACCCGAACGATTTTAAAAAAACTGAAACCAAAAATTGGGAAATGTTGTATGAAAATTTTGATAAGCAAAATGACAACAACACAATGGTAGAGGTGAAACTTCAAAGCAACATCAACAAGGATTATGACAGCAAGATGAATAAAAACTTGCTGCTCAACGACAACACTACAACATTCCAGTTGCATCTGCGCTACATCATCACACAAGTAAGGTCTGGCATGGTTATCATAGACCAGCATCTGGCTCATGAGCGCATCCTTTATGAGAAATATATAAACATGTTACAAAACAAGCATGTGGCTTCACAACAATTTTTGTTCCCTCAAACCATCGAACTGCCCATTCCCGACTTTGAAATGGTAGTAGCTATGGAAGAAGATTTCAAATCTTTAGGATTTGTATTTTCTGTGTTTGGTAAAAATACTATTGTGCTGAATGGCATACCTGCAGACATTGCCAACACTATCGGGCCCTCATTATTTGAGGATTTGCTCGAACAATTCAAACGTAATCAATCAGAGTTAAAAATTCCTCAGAGAGAAAATCTTGCACGTTCTTTGGCTAAAAAATCAGCCATTACTGCCGGCAAAAAACTCACCCTTACCGAAATGAACAGTTTGATAGAACAACTTTTTGCTTGCAGCAATCCCTCTTACTCTCCCGATGGATATCCGACTCTGGTGTTGCTCACTAATGAAAGTATTGAACAAATGTTTTTATCAAAATAAACCCTGACATGAATTTTTTATTTACTCCCATGGTGCGCAATCTACTGCTGATAAATGTCGCAGTATTTCTTGCCACCGACATATTGCACATGGATTTGATGATGTTTGCATTAAGAAATTTTAAGTCCGACCAATTTCATCCGGTACAATTGCTTACGCATATGTTCATGCATGCCGGTTTTTTTCACCTGTTTGGCAACATGTTTTCTCTCATTATGTTTGGAAGTGCTCTGGAAGGATTTTGGGGAAGTAAGCGCATGCTCATCTTTTATTTACTGTGCGGTATTGGAGCAGGTATAATTTATTCCGCTGTTCGGTATTACGATATCAGCAAATTGGAGTCCATAAAAAATGCTTTTAAAGAAGATCCCTCCGTTGAGTTGATTTATGCTTTCGAAAAAGAATCCGGCATAAGGTTTAAGGAAGAGTACAAAACAGAGTTAGAAAATAACCCTCACGACATGCAACTGGCAGAAATTTGGCACACTGCACTAGAAAACGAACTACTGGATATCATAAACGCACCCATGCTGGGAGCTTCAGGTGCCGTGTTTGGCATTCTATTTGCCTTTGGTTACCTCTTTCCTAATACTGAACTAATTTTTTTGCTATTTCCCATTCCCATTAAGGCAAAATATTTCGTATTTTTATATGGGTTGGCAGAATTGTATTTCGGCATAAAACAAGTGCCGGGAGATAATATCGCTCACTTTGCTCATTTAGGTGGCATGCTTATTGGTTATGTTATTATCAGGTATTGGAAATATAAGAGAAACATCTTTTATTAGCCTATGAACTTGATTGAAGATTTAAAACGCGAGTTTCGAAAAAAAGACAATGCCGTAACTAAAATCATTCTCATCAACGTCATTGTTTTTATTTTCCTGGGCATATTTATGGTTCTCTCATTCATCACAAAAAATTGGCATGCCTATGAATTCATTGACAAGCAGTTTTCTTTGCCCAGTAACATCAGAGAATTTATATACAGGCCATGGACGCTAATTACTTTCTTTTTTGCGCACTATGTTGGCCCCAGCATAAGTTCGCTGTTGCATATATTTTTCAACATGATGATGTTTTTCTGGTTTGGTAAGCTCATCGCAGAATATATCGGCAATCGCAAGCTCATAAACTTATACATCCTGGGCGGAATGGTTTCAGGATTATTTTACCTGCTGATATACAACGTATTTACCTTATTTCTTGTATTACCACCAAGTACATCCGTTGTCGGTGCATCAGGTGCCGTATATGCGGTAATGGTAGCGGCCGCCACTTTGTTGCCTCACTACACATTCCATTTGGTATTCATAGGCCCGGTAAAAATTGCCTACATAGCCGCTGCTCTTATATTCTTATCTTTTCTCGGTATGGTCGGAGCTAATGCCGGTGGCAGCATAGCTCATTTGGGAGGCGCTATCACAGGGTATGCGTTCATTAAAGAACTCCAGCGCGGAAACGACCTGGGCAAACCTCTCACCATATTCTTCACATGGATTGGAAATTTATTTGCAAAAAAACCTAAAATGAAGGTTTCTTATAAAAAGAAAGAATCCATAGATGATGACTACATCCCGAATGAAGAAGAAATTGATGCCATACTTGACAAAATTTCTCGTTCCGGATACAACAGCCTCACTAAAGAGGAAAAACAAAAACTTTTCAAAGCCAGTCAGAAATAATTGCGGACTTAATTTGTACACATCTCATGTCACATTTTCGATATCTGAAGTGGGAGGTAGAGCAGGGTATACTAACTCTCACGATAAATCGCCCGGACAAACTCAATGCTTTGAACTTTGAAACGCTTGAGGAATTGCGCACCGCCATGCGTAATGCTTATGAAGAACAAAGCATAAAAGCTATAATCATCACCGGAGAGGGTTCAAAATCTTTTGTAGCCGGTGCTGACATAACGGAGTTCATGCAAGTAAACGAATATAATGCGAGAAAAATTTCTGAAAACGGGCAAGAAATATTTTCCATGATAGAAATGTGCCCAAAGCCGGTCATTGCAGCGGTAAATGGATATGCCCTCGGCGGTGGCTGTGAATTAGCAATGGCCTGTCATATGCGTATAGCCTCTACCAATGCTAAATTCGGATTGCCCGAAGTATCTCTCGGACTTTTGCCCGGATATGGAGGTACGCAACGCCTGACTTTGCTCGTCGGTAAAGGCAAGGCCTTTGAATTAATGATGACCGGAGATATGATAGATGCCCACACTGCCCTTTCCATCGGACTGATAAACCACATCACATCTCCTGAAGCGCTGATAGACAAATGTAAAGAGATACTTAACGTAATCATGCAGCGTGCTCCGATAGCCATAGCACAAGTAATAGAGTGTGTAAATGCGGTATATAACGAATCTAAAAATGGCTATCAGGTAGAAGCTAACTCTTTTGCCATTTGCAGCCACACGGAAGACTTCAGAGAAGGTACTAAAGCCTTTCTGGAGAAAAGGAAACCTGTGTTTAAGGGTAGATAGTTCTTGCGGTAGGATACTGTCCCGTAAAGTGTGTAAAGTGAGTTGTTTTTGGAAAGATTAATTAGATTAATAACTAAAAAAAATTCAAAAAGGTTAAGCAACAACTACACTTTACACGAGAGCAAGTTATTAAAATTTTAGAAGATTATTCGATTCAAATCGGAATGGGGTTATACAAAGTGAAAAGTGAAAAATGAAAAATAACTGCATCACGTTTGTGTTCGGCTAAGGAAATGTCGTTGCGGATACTACGGAGTCGTTTAGGACAGTTTTATCTGGTTATTTTAAGGCAGTATCCCAAAAAGTGTGTATGAAGTGTAGTTGTTTTTTTTTACAAACATAGTACTTTTTTTATTTGTTACATACTT
>JANWYS010000038.1 GCA_025054875.1 Cytophagaceae bacterium
AACGAAAACAACACCTCAAGCATCATCAGCAAAGTATGGAGCTTCGCCACCGTGCTGCGTGACGATGGCGTAGGCTATGGCGACTATCTGGAACAGATTACCTACCTGCTGTTTTTGAAAATGGCCGATGAATTCAGCAAACCACCCTACAACCGAAAGCTGCCCATCCCGGCAGCCTACAACTGGGAAAGTTTAGTTGCCAAACGCGGGGCGGAGCTGGAAAACCATTACACCAACCTGCTGCGTGAGCTGTCGCATGCCAGAGGCATATTGGGTCAAATCTTTACCAAAAGCCAAAATAAAATTCAGGACCCGGCCAAGCTCTCCAAACTCATTGACATGATAGACAAAGAGCAATGGAGCACCCTGGGAGCCGATGTGAAAGGACAGATTTACGAAGGCCTGCTGGAGAAAAATGCCGAAGACACCAAGAGCGGTGCGGGTCAGTATTTCACACCCAGAGCTTTAATCCGCGCCATGGTAGAATGTGTAAGACCCGAGCCCATGAAAACCATAGCCGACCCGGCTTGCGGCACGGGCGGTTTCTTTTTGGCGGCTTATGATTTTATTGCCAATCCTCAAAACTATTCGCTAACCCGTGAACAGAAGGAATTTCTGAAACACAAAACCTTTTTCGGGAACGAAATTGTTCAAAGCACCCGCCGGCTTTGCCTGATGAACTTATTTCTGCACAACATCGGTGACTTTGAAAGCGAAAATTTCATTTCGCCTACCGATGCGCTCATTGCCGATAGTGGCTTGCGGGTAGATTATGTGCTGGCCAATCCGCCCTTCGGCAAAAAAAGCAGCATGACCTTTACCAATGATGAAGGCGAACAGGAAAGCGAAGACCTCACCTACAACCGTCAGGATTTTTGGGTAACCACCAGCAACAAGCAGCTCAACTTTCTGCAACACATCCGCACCATGCTCAAATCAGACGGACGGGCAGCCGTGGTATTGCCCGACAACGTGTTGTTTGAAGGCGGAGCCGGTGAAACGGTCAGAAAAAAACTGCTGGAAACCACCAACCTGCACACCATTCTGCGCCTGCCTACCGGCATTTTTTACAAACAAGGCGTTAAAGCCAACGTGTTGTTTTTCGACAACAAGCCGGCCTCCAAAGAACCGCAAACCAAAGAGGTGTGGTTTTACGATTTCCGCACCAACATCAAGTTTTCGCTGAAGAAAAACCCCATGCGGTTTGAAGATTTACAGGACTTTATCACTTGCTACAACCCAACCAACATCCACAAACGGAAAGAAACCTATCATCCGGAAACCAATCCCGAAGGGCGTTGGCGAAAATTTACTTATCAGGAAATCATCGAAAGAGACAAAACCAGTCTGGACATCACCTGGATCAAAGACAAGAGCCTTACCGACCTCGACAACTTACCCGACCCTGACCAACTGGCCAACGACATTGTAGAGAACCTAAGATCGGCCTTGGAGAGTTTTGAAGAAATTATCATGAAGATAAACGAAAAATAGCTGTCGTATACATAAGGCAGCTTGACTATCCGGAATAAGAAATATGCATCTTTTCAAAGTTTACCAAATGTAGCTAAAAGATATACAGATATGTTTTCAGTTTTCTGTCAATTATCGTAAGTTTAGAATACTCAGTATTTAAAACATTTTACTTATGTCAATGATTGATAACTTAGATGATGATATTGTCTCCAGACCAAACATTGTAGAAAACACTCCCAACGCTCGTGACGAACAAATTGATGCCAAAAGTTGGTGGGCAAGCCTGAACTACGCATGGAAGAAAGCTTTGGCTCATTCTATGAACTATCAGGGTGAGATAGAGTACATGAGTGACAATGATATTGAAAGAATGTTTGAGGTGGAATATCTCTATCTGTTTGTTGACCTGGATCAGGCTTTTCAAATCAAAGATTTAAAACCGGCTGCTTATTTAAAGAATCTGAAAACATTAGATTGTAACTCCACGCAAATTCGCAGTGTAGAGCCCATTGCTCATCTCGAATCGTTAGATTCTCTTAATTTGTCTTCAACCGAAGTTACCGACCTGTCTCCATTGAAAGGATTAAAAAAACTGACTACACTTAGCTATTGCAATTGTAGAGCCAAGAAGCTAGATAATTTGCATGAGCTTACAAGTCTGAGAAATCTGTATTTAAATAATTCCAAGATAAGGGATTTTTCAGCGCTCAATACCCTAAGACAATTGGAGCAATTAGACCTTAGCCAAACGCGTTGCGATAACCTCCAGTTTCTAACTCAAATGCCCAGACTGACACATTTGTATTTGAATTTTACCAGAGTTAGATCGTTGGAGGGAATACAAAACTGTACTCGCTTGAATACCCTCTATGCTGTTGCAACGCGAATATCCGACATAACACCTTTACAAAATTTAATTCATTTGAGATACCTTGACCTTAGCGACACTCGTGTGATGGACATCTCACCATTGAGCAAGTTGAAAAACATTGAACTATTACAACTCGGCCGCACGGATGTGGTTCAAATTGACGCATTGAAAGAATTGTCATTCGTTACCTCGCTTTATTTGAACGATACATGGGTTAAGGATCTATCGCCATTGCGCAACATGGAGAGGTTAGAAACTTTAGACATAAGCCGTACCGATGTTGAAGACCTAAGCCCACTAACCGGATGCACGAACCTGAGATATTTGTATGCTCATGGTACTGAAGTTAAATCATTGGAACCCCTATCATCTTTATATTTGCTGAATTATTTATCGTTGGGCGAAACATTGATTGATAGTTTTGAGCCGCTGCGCAATGTAGACTCCCTTCGCTCACTGGATGCATATGCAACAGATGTGAGCGACTTATCTCCATTGGAAAATCTTTCTTTGCTGGAGTATCTGAATGTTGCTCTGACAAAAGTATCTTCCTTAAAAGGTATTGAAAATCTAACCAAACTAGGCAATTTACATTGTAATGGTTGTCCAATACCTAAGGAAGAGATAGAGCAATATAGACAACTCAACGTAGATTGTTTTGTTGACTTTGGTTAGGTCGAAATGTCTGGGTGGTGGAATAAATTAACTAATAACCATCAACTTAATATTGGACTTTGATACGGATTCCATATGGGGATACCATTGGACAAGCTAAGCAGTTACCATAGAAGTAAAGCCAATACGAAAAAACCTCAACTACCTCTTCTTGAAAGAAGTTTACAGTTTTTTCTTTTGGGCGCGCCCTACATAAATATTTCACTATACTTTTCCGCAGTGTAGAATCCGGATTTAATGCATTTATGGAAAATACGGTTTCCGATGATTTAATCTCCGAAGTAATTTACATTGCTTTGCGTTCGTTACGTTCATAATTCACTAGTGGTTATTATTCTCCTATCATCACAAAAGCTCCCCAGTAATATGGGTCGGGATATTTTTTCTTCAATGCTAATTGTGCATTCTTGAAAGCCTGAAGTTTGTCGGGAGCGTTGGGTTTGAGCCATTCATTAAAAAAGAGGGTCATAAGCTCAGAGGTGGTTGCATCATCTACTTTCCAGAGGCTTATCACTACCGCTTCTGATCCTGCGATGATGAGAGCTCTTTGCAATCCGTACACACCTTCACCGTTTTCAATGTCACCTAATCCGGTTTCGCATGCAGAAAGCAAAACTAAATCCGTGCTGTCTAAATTCAGGTTCATAGCTTCATATGCGGTAAGCACGCCATCTTCAAAACCTGCATCCATTTTATCGGAAGGTAATATAGCGTGCTTTTTGTTGTACATGGTAACCGAAGCTCCGGCCAGGAGTAATCCTGAACGTAAAAGCGGGTTTTGTGTAAGGGGGTTTTCTCTGGTATTTTTCCTTTTAACCTCTAAATCTTTATCAAAAAATCCGTGGGTAGCAATGTGAAGCACTCTGGGATTGCTGATGTTTTTCAGATTTTTCTCATTCGCATCTCGCTGCTTGTAGACTTGTACTGACCATTTTTTTTCTGTCACTATATTGCTGATTCGGGTCACTTCAGCTTCCGTGCCCGGTAGAGGAGTGATAAAACTTTCCAATTCTTTTTTGTTTAATGATTGTACCCCGCTGCCTCCGGCAAGAGCATACAAATCTGCCGTATAATCAGGGTTTCCAAACAACACAATGTTCTTTCTGTTATTTTTCATTTCATCATTGATGAGAAGGTCTTTAGTGTTTGAGACCATTTGTATGTCAATTTCCTCTATCAGATATTTTCCGGTGCTTTTGTTTTTGATGGTATTCAGGTTTATTTGATTGTAGACCCCATCCGGAGAGATATATACTTTCTTTATTCCGGTGAGTTTTTCGGCAATTTTTTTCCAATACATTTCGTAGGTATATTCGTCTTCAATTTTGAATTTTATAACGTTCTTGTAGTAGTTGATATATTTTTTTTCCAGATCTCTTCCATTTTCCATTAATACCATTTCGGGATGTTTTTTTGTATCGTTGGTGATAATGAGCGCTGCATATACAATAGTATCTGTAGGTACTCCAGAGTTTCTGAAATTGTATTTTACAAATCGTATAATTTCAATAGCTGCCTCGCCCTGGCGCAATACTTTGTAAACTTTTTTCCATGTGTAGGTTTGTGTATCGGCAGAGGTTCTGAACACTTCAGAGCGTTGCGAAAGCCTCTTTTCAAGGGTATTGGCCAGGCGTTGTATACTGTCTATATTAATTTTTTCGCTCTCTAATTCGGCTTTTGAGAAAGAATAGAGCTTTGCTAAATATTCTTTTTGCTGTTGCCATTTTTTGTAAAGGTTTATCAGAGAAGTATCTTTCCCGGACATGATGCGTTGACGCACTTTGTTAGATGCATTAAGAATGATAGCTTTTGTAGCTAATTGATTGTTGTACATTTGGCAAATGATTTCCGGATTAGTTGATGCACGGTTTATCGCATAGGTATTGAAGTATTCAAACTCTTTTTGTACTACGTTTTTGTAAAACTGTTGTTTTTCTTTTTCGCTCATCGTTGGAAAAAATCTTTTTATTTCGGTAAGGTAATTTCCTAAAGCACTTTGCCAGAGTGCATCGGCTTTTTCATATTCTCCGATAGCGGAGTACAAGCCGGCTAAACGTACTAGAGTAAAAGTGTATTTTTCATGATTCACTCCAAGTTTGTCCTTTTTTATTTTAAGGGCTTTTTCATATAGCTCCTCGGCGTTTTTATACTTCTCATTTACTTCATATAAGTCAGCCAGGTTGCTCAATCCTACGGCATATTCTACGCTGTTTTCTCCGTAAGATTGTTTGATTTTCTCTAAGTTGGCTTTGTATAACTTTTCTGCTTCGGTAGTGTTTTTAGTTTCTGTATAGAGGAGCGCAAGGTTGTTTAATGCTTTGATATAATATTCATGACGTTCGCCGTATATATCGCGGGTTATCTCGAGTGATTCTTTTAAGAAAGTTTCCGCTTTCTTCATGTCTCCTTCTTTTTCATAAATGGCCGAAAGATTGTCGAGGGCATTGGCATAGTAGGGGTTGCGTGTGCCGTATATTTCTTTGATAATTTTTATGGCTTCCTCATACAGCGCAAAAGCTTCTGCCGTTCTACCAACAGAAAGGTAAAGATTAGCTATGTTGTTCAATGATGTGGCATACAAAGGATGTTTAGGCCCTAACAGTTCTTTTCTTATTCTTCCTGCCTCAAGCATTATGGGTTCGGCTTGTTCCAGATGCCCTGTTTCAGTGTAGAGTGTGGCCAGATTGTCGAGCGTGATGGTGTAGTTTATATTTTTTTTACCAATGAGTTTTTCGGTTATTTCAAGTGCCTTTTTGAAGTAGAGTTCAGATTGTTCATAGTGCTCGGCTTTGTAGAGGTAAAGGCCATATTGGTTGAGCAGGTCTGCATAATCCAGGTTCATCTCGCCGGTGGTGCGTTTGTATATGGCAAGTGTTTTCAGAAATAAGGGTTCTGCATCATTTGTACGTCCTATGTTTGTGTATAATGTAGCCAGGCTCACTAAAGCCTTTACATAGCTTTCATGATTTTCACTAACAATGGTTTCATATATAGAGATAGCAAGCAGGTGATACATTTCTGCATCGTTAAACTTACCCATATCTTTATACAATCCTGCTAAATCAATCAAAGCCGAGCAATAGTCAAGGTTGTTTTGGCCTATCGTATCTTCAATAATTTTTACCATTAAAAGGGCTAAAGGCTCTGCTTCAGTATATTTAGAAAGTGCTCTTGCAAGCTCTACTTGCTTCTTCAGCATTTTAGCATAGGAAACGGATTTACTGCCATGAACATTTTTCACAAGGTCGCTCAACTTTTTGTACATAGGGTCGAGCTCTGCATAGCGGCCTTGCATTTTGTACAAATCGCAAAGGCTCGAATAGGTATTGATGTAGTCTTGACTGTTTTCTCCTGAAGTTTTTTTATACACCTCCAATGCCTGGCGATACATAGTTTCAGATTGGGGATACTTGCCTGTTTTTTTGTATAAATTACCTAATGAACGTAAGGTTACCGCATACTCTTTGTGCTTATCCCCGTAGTATTGCTTTTTAAGTTGCAACTCTTTGTTGAATAATGAATCTGCACGGTTAAAATCTTTTTTGCTCATGGCTACAACAGCCAGTTTATTTGTCAATGAAATGTGTTTGGCGGGCGGGAGATCACCATACTTTGTTCGTATCTGTATAACTTCTTCAAAGTATTTTTCTGCTTCATCATATTTTTTGAGGTTGTAGTACATATATCCCAAATACAGGAGGGATGTACTATATGTAGACTTAGAGATATCTTTAGGGTTTTTTCTAAAGTAGTTTATTTCCTCTTTAAACATGGCCTCTGCATCGGTATTGTAGCCTTGCTTTAAGAAGCATCGGCCTAAAAGATTTACCATTTCAAAGTATACCAGAGTATCCTTGTCTACGGCGTTTTTATACTGCTCAATAAAATTTTCAAGCCATAAAGTAGCCTTTTCTATCTCTCCGCGATTAAAGCGTGCTCTGCAGCTATCGTATTCTTCCTTCCAATATTGAGTGTATGCAGAAAAGGGGATAGTAAAATGAAAAACAATAGTAATAAGTATACCTCTGTAAATCATATTAGACGTAAGCACATTAAAAATTAAAAACCACGTATAAACGAGTAAGTATACGAGATTTTTTATTAAATGGTTTAAAATGAGGTTACAATATTTCATTAAATTGTATTTATTTGCAGCCGGAGCAACCTTAACATATGCTGATACGTAATCATGAATCAGTGATAATAAGTGGTATCAAATTTAATATAGTATTTCGTTATGTATTCTCTCAGGAAATCTATACACAAAGATAAGCTCGTAATATTTGTAGTTACGTTCACCATTATTTTTGGGGGTTGTAACAAAAAAGAGGTAGGTGAAAAATTTGATGATAGAGTTCTGTACAAAATCAGCGTTGTTGATGAATCAGGCAATCCTGTCATAGGGGCTAAAATAGGCTTGTATGATGCCAGCGATAAGTATGAAAATGGAGTTATTAACAACAACACTGTAGGATATGTGCAGCAAATCATCAGTCGTGGTAACCCTAATGAAGATACCCTACTGGTAGAACCCAATACCGACTATTGGTTGTTGGTAACTTACTACGATTCTACAAAAGCAATAAAGTTAAGTAATGAAAGTAAAGGGAGTAAGCTTAATAAATTTGACAAAAGCACCATAGTAGAATTCAAAGTGGTGCTTTCGGCCACTGAATCGAATATAACGTTTTGGACTCCTACAAAAACAAATGTACCGATTACAATTAAAATTAACAATCAAACAAAAATATTAACAGATTCCTCACAAAACCCTCCTACCTCTCCCTATTCCCCTCCTCCTCCACATACTCAAACCTTTTCTTTGCCAGCCGGTGAGTATACGTACCAGGCTTCTTCACCCTCAACAGGTTGTGCATGGGCAGGGAAAATTTCGATAATCAACGGGCAGTTTTATGAAATACAAATCCCAACTTGCCAACGAGCTATAGTACCCTTTTTCATACCTGTATCTACAAGCATAGGTTCTTCAGGATATCCTGTGAGAATATTCATAGACAATAACTCCGTACCGGTTGGAACTATTGATAGCACTGTGAACACTATTCCTGTAGGTTGCGGTCTTCCTGCGCCGGCTCATGTATTTTATGCTTATTTAGAGCCGGGCACCCACACTTACAGAGCTGTAACGGCAAATAACAATTGTGTGTGGACAAATAACTTCACAGCCACTGCAGGCTGTAACCCTCCCATTGCGATTCATGGAAATTGTCCTTAAATAATGCAACTAAATTTTTGTTTTTTACGTACATGCTTATCAAACAATCTGATTTGTTCTAGTTTAATAGTTAATTTTTGTATTTTTTCAAAGGAGACTGAATAAAACATATTCTACCCACAGGATGACACAAAGGATCAAATGTTTATTCCTTTGCTCTGTTTATTTTTTAGTGCCTGCATATGTTATGTTTGCTCAAAAAATAACAGAGCGGAAGCTATCTTTCCAAACATATGGGGGCATATCTTTGTTTTCCAGAAATGAAAAGCGTAATGCAGCCGACCAACCTACTCGTATATTCGCAGCCTACAAACCAGCACCTACTTTTGGTGCCGGAGTTTATTACAGATTGGCTAACCGCTTGTATTTGGGAGAGCACGCCACCATTCTGATTGCGAAAAAAAGTAACCACAGATTGAGTGCTTTAGCTTTTCGGACTTCAATGAGATATAACCTCATTAATCAGAATAAATTCAAATTATATGCATTGGCAGGAATAAATCATGCCCTTACTACACTGCGCAGAGACGAAAACGTACGAACCATAACCCCCGAACCTGATGCTGCAGGCCCCGGATTTACCACCACCCGAATCACATACCGTGAAGAGTTTCTAAAGATAAAACGTATGCCTATGCTGGGCGTAAGTGCAGGGGTCGGTGCGGCTTTCAAAATTCATAAAAAGATAGGCCTCTACGCTGAATACACTTACAATGGTTTGTTGGCAAAGAATAATAAGGAACTAAAAGTAGAATTTGTGCAAAACTCATCTAATTTCAGTTTTCACACTATATGCATGGGTATTCACTTTAAACTGCTGAAGCAAAAACAGCTTCTGGCCTCACTAAAAATTGAACAATGGCGAAGCACAGGGCCGGTTGATATAAAAGGAGTAATCATATATAAAAATCCTAAAAAACCGTTGGGTAAACCTTTTGATGTAGAGTTTACTGACACATCGGAGGTTATCATACAAAATCTGCCCACTAATGAAAAGGGTGTAATTTTTTATGCCAAAAACATTGAACCGGGAAATTATCAATTCATGCTACCCAAGCCCAACAGGAAAATCATAAAAGCCGATATTCAAATTCTGAATTACAACAAAATAAATATAGAAGAAGAGGATCTTGATTTAGTATACATTGATGAAGATGAATCTGAAAATATTATAAGCCGCGATGCAAATTTTTCTGTGCTGCTGCGTGAAGGTTTCCAACATGAGGTAGATTTGATGACATCTGCACAAAATATAATGGGGCGTCTCAATAGCACAGACCCTAATTGCAGAATTCGTATTATTCTTAAAGATATGTACGATACAGTTGTTTCCGTGATAGATACACTATCAGATGACAACACATTTAATTTTGTAAACATAGCCCCCGGCAACTATAAAGTCGTATTTCAGCCCATGACAAGAGATTGTAAAAACACAAACTTCAACTACACATTTACCGGCGCCACTCCTTTCATAAAAAGTCAATTCAATACCAACATACCTGAAGATTCATACACGGAGTACAACATTTATGGAAAAATATCAACCGAAAACTCAACCAAAGTACCCAAGGGTACTGCTACTAAACTCATAAATCCTGACGGAAAAGTGGTAACCTCTACTTCACTTGGCGGAGACGGGCAGTTTAAATACGAACATCTCGAATCGCCCAATTACACGGTGGCATACATCGATCCGGCCGATAAATCAAAGTTGGAATATGATGTGAAAGATAAAAAAGACAAGATCATCAAACAATATCGCCACACATTTTTGCCCAACAAAGAAAAAAATACTCCACAGGACACAAGCATAAGAAGAGATGTGAGTGTAAATGGAAAGGTAGTACTAACCAATCCTTCAGCAAAAGCTACTGTTTTACTGATTGATTCGGTAGGTAAAATAAGGAAACAAATACCCCTGAATCCGGATGGGACATTTGAATTTAAAAATCTTACCAAAAACAAATACAGAGTTGCCTTTGAAACCAGCGACCCTAAAGTTAATGGAAAACTTACCTATTACGTAAACGACCCCTCCTCAAAACCCATACGTATAAAGGCTAAAGAACTTTATGCACTTATAGAGAAAACAGATACCATACATCAATTATCCAAACAACATCACCATTATGTTCAACATCACTCAACTCCTCAGGCATTAAAAGACAAAAACAAACCTAAAGCTAACTTGGCTACAAAAGCAGTCCCCAAAGATACTGCCGTAATCATAGGAGTGACGAAATTTGAATTCAGCAGCTTTAAAGCAAATCAAACCTACAATCAAGACCGCGTAATTGTGCAGCCTACCGGATATGGCGTACAAATAAACGCTTTTATTGATACAATAAATCTGAAAAAACATTTTGCTCAATTGAAGCGCGAGGGGAAAAAAGAATTTTACGTGCAAGTGGTAAACAAATTTGACGACAACCAAATCATGATTTACCGAATTCTTTTAGGCCAGTATCCTACAATAGAAAAAGCTCAGGAAGCAGCCATACAGCTTAAACAAGAAGGATACGAAACTACGGTACGAAAACATTTAGATCCTACCAAATCTCCCTGATGCCTATTTGAACATCCCCATCTTGGGTATACCTTTGTTGCCGCCTTTTTTGTTCATCATTTTTATCATCTTGCGCATGTCTTCAAATTGTTTTATCAGGTTATTCACCTGTTGAATAGAGGTGCCACTACCGTTGGCTATTCTTTTCCGGCGGCTTCCATTGAGGATATCGGGATTTCTTCTCTCTTCTGGAGTCATAGATTGTATAATAGCTTCTATGGGCACAAATGCGTTGTCATCTATTTCTATATTTTTCATCATCTTGCCGGCACCCGGAATCATACTCATCAAATCTTTCAAACTACCCATTTTTTTTATTTGTTGCAGTTGTTGCAAAAAGTCTTCAAAATCAAATTGATTTTTGCGAAACTTTTGGTTGAGCAAATTAGCCTGTTGCTCGTCATAAACTTGTTGAGCTTTTTCGACAAGCGTAAGCACATCGCCCATGCCCAGTATACGCTGCGCCATCCTGTCGGGATGAAACACATCCAACTGTTCCATTTTTTCTCCGGTGCTTACAAACTTGATAGGCTTATTTACCACACTGCGTATGGATAAAGCTGCACCACCGCGTGTGTCGCCATCGAGTTTAGTAAGCACTACTCCGTCAAAATGTATTCTATCGTTAAAAGCCTTGGCTGTATTAACAGCATCTTGCCCTGTCATTGAATCAACTACAAAGAGAGTTTCTGAAGGTTTCAGCATTTCCTTCAGTTCTGATATTTCATTCATCATCTCCTCATCCACAGCCAGGCGGCCTGCAGTGTCTACTATAACAATTTTGTGATGATTCGTTTCTGCATACTTCAGAGCATTTTTTGCTATAGACAACGGATTTTTATTTTCAGGCTCAGCATACACTTCTACTCCTATTTGTTCGCCAAGCACTTTGAGTTGATTAACGGCCGCAGGCCTGTACACATCGCAGGCTACAAGCAGTACTTTTCGGCCTTGTTTTTTAATATGGTTCGCGAGCTTGCCTGAAAAGGTAGTTTTCCCCGAACCTTGTAAACCTGCTATCAATACGATTGCCGGATCGCCTTTCAGATTGATGTCTTTCATTTCACCTCCCATCAGAGAGGTAAGCTCTTCATGTGTGATCTTCACTAAGAGTTGCCCCGGCGATACAGATATCAATACTTCCCTTCCTAAGGCTTTCTCTTTTATGTTGTCTGTAATCTGCTTGGCTACCTTGTAGTTTACGTCAGCCTCTATCAGTGCTTTTCGTATTTCTTTTACCGTAGATGCCACATTTATCTCGGTAATTCGCCCTTGGCCTTTCAGCGTTTTAAAAGCCTTTTCTAATTTTGCGCTTAAATTTTCAAACATACTGCTAACATTTGGGGGTACAAAGGTATGCATTTTCACGCAGGTGCACAAAACATACCCTTACAACAGGCTTATCTGTATGTACCAAAACTCATCATACATTCAGTAGTACTGACCTTTCTGCAAATACTGCTTTACATAGTCTTCTATACCTTCTTCCAAAGAGTAGAAAGGCCTGTCATAACCTATGGAGCGCAGTTTTTCCATGTCTGCCTGTGTGTAGTATTGATACTTGTCTCGTATATCCTCAGGAGTATCTATGAATATTATATTTTCCGAAACACCAATAGCTTTGAAGGTGTTTTTCGCCAGATCAAGAAATGTCCGTGCTGTGCCGGTGCCTAAGTTGTAGATGCCCGAATTTTTACGGTGATGGATAAGAAAATATATCACTTCGGTTACGTCTTTCACGTAGATAAAATCCCGCTTTTGCTCTCCATCTGCCACATCCTCACGGTGAGAGCGGAACAACTTCATTGCACCCGTGTCTCTAATCTGACGGTGAGCATGATATATCACCGATGCCATACGGCCTTTATGATATTCGTTTGGCCCGTACACATTAAAAAATTTCAATCCCACCCAAAAGAAGGGCTGTTCTACTTGCGTTAAAACCCACTTATCAAATTCATTTTTCGATTCCCCATAAGGGTTCAGTGGTTGCAATTGGGGTATGAGCGACTCATCATCCTTATACCCATGCTCTCCCAGCCCGTAGGTTGCCGCTGATGACGCATATATCAAAGGTATTTGATACCGGCAACAGAAATCCCATATGTGTTTTGAATAGCTGACATTCAATGTATCGAAAATATTCTTGTCAAACTCTGTAGTATCCGTCCGTGCACCCATGTGCAGTATAAACTCCGTGTGACGATGATTATGTTTCAACCATTCAAAAAACACATCACGATGCACATACTCTTTGATTTTTTTCCCTGCCAGATTATTTTTTTTCTCTTGCTTCGAAAAGTCATCTACCGCAACCACATAATTGAAATGATGATCATTTAATTTTTTTATTAAACAACTACCAATAAAACCGGCAGCTCCCGTTACGACAATCATATTCAGAATTTCAGTTTCCTGTTTGCAATATAGTAAACCACACCATCATATTTCTATCATTGGTCCGGAATGTTCCAAAAACATGTGCGTCTTATTTTTAGGTATTTTGGGGTTAATTTAATTATACTTGCATTTAAAGAATTATTATACAAAACATGAATACCACAGAAAATCCGTGGAGCACCCTTAGCATAAGAGAAATATACGAGAATCCATGGATACGCATCACTGAAGCCGACATCATAAATCCTAAAGGTGGAAAGGGAATATATGGTGTAGTGCATTTCAAAAACAAAGCTATTGGTGTAGTTCCCGTTGATGAAAATGGATATACTTATCTGGTAGGACAATACCGCTATACGCTGAATGAATACAGTTGGGAAATACCGGAAGGAGGAGGGCCTATGCATGAAGATCCGATACATACAGCCGCTCGCGAACTTAAAGAAGAAACAGGCCTCACAGCCCAAAAATACGAACTCATATGCCGTATACATACCTCTAACTCTGTTACTGACGAGGAAGGGTTTATTTTTCTGGCTACCGGACTTAGCCGTGGAGAAAGCCAGCCTGAAGAAACCGAAGAACTACAGATAAAAAAAATACTCCTCGCAGAAGCTGTACAAATGGTGATGAATAATGAAATTACAGACTCGTTAAGTATAGCTGGGCTACTTAAAGCTGCCAGAATACTAAAGATATGAATCTCACGAAAATCAAAACACTCTACTTCTTCCCATTCTTCATTTTCATATACTGCTCATGTCAAGACATGAGTGAATCTAAAGAAGAACAAATATCATTATCAGATGAATATGCCGAAGCCACAGATACCAACTCATCTGTGCCCGCCACCAATGCTCCGAATGAACTCATGCAGGCAAATCTTACCAATGTGATAATAACCGGATGGGCTCGGTATAAACTCATACCCATATATAAACATACAACCACCGGTGAAAAGGATATTACAAATTTTAAACGTTCATATTTCATTAAAAACTATACTGCGGAAAATTACATTTCCAGGCACTTCATGCCAGGTATTGATCTATTGAATGGTTACAACCTGATCAACATAGCCCATTACGATATGAATACTCAAAAATCCATTCTGTTTTTCAAAAACAATGTGTTGGTAAAAAACTTGTACTATCCATCTTTCACACAAGATTCCATAGATAATAAGCCTGTCAACAGAGATTATTATCTTGTTTCAGTGTATGACAGCGACACTAACAAAGATACCGTTATCAACAAAAAAGATTTGAGGACGCTATATCATTTTGACCTTCCGGCAACAAAATCTACCCGACTTATACCGGAGGGCTTCTCCGTTGTGCGCTCTCAATACGACCGCAAAAGCGATGTGATGTACGTGTTTGCAAGAGAAGATAAAAATCGAAATGGCCAAATAGACAACGAGGAACCCATCAGTATATTTGGCATTGATTTAAAAAATCCAATGCCCGCTTTTAAAGTTTTTTAACGAAGTAAACTTTCAATGCTTTAGTTGTTTTTGTTTCATTAGTGTTATATTTGACTGTTGTAGCGACAAGAATTTAACTAGTATCATGTTTTTAAAAGCTAATACTCCAAAAGACGTACTGATTCATTTTTTGCTGATGATCGCCATTTCTGTGGTTTTGCTTATTCTGTTTTTTTATGTGTACTTACCCATTGCCACCAAACACGGAGAGGCTATAAAAGTACCTGACCTTAAAGGCAAGACGATAACCCAGGCAGAAGAGGAATTAAAAAAATTAAATCTTAGATACCATATAAATGATTCGACATATGTGGAAGGAGCAATTCCTCACTCAGTATTACTTCAGCATCCTGCTGCTGGTTCGGATGTGAAGAGCAACAGAAAAATATACATCACCATAGCATCTAAAAATCCCCCTACTGTACAAATGCCGGCATTAGTAGACAATTCGTTGAAGCAAGCCGAAATCACACTGAAAAGTCACGGATTAGTTTTAGGCACAGTGCGGCAGGTGCCCAGTCAGTTTGTTAATCTGGTAATCCGGCAATACGCTTTTGGCAAAGAAGTAGCGCCGGGCACACCTCTGCCCAAAGGCACAAAAATTGATTTGGATGTAGGCGATGGTAACGAAACCACCGAAATAGAACTTCCCAATTTTGTCGGTCTATCATTAGACGATGCCAGAGCACTCATCTCGGAAAACGGCCTCACTGAAGGCCTGGTAAAAAAAGAACAAGTGCCGGGCAAAAAGTCGCAGGAAGTGATCAGGCAAAAGCCCGAATATAAACAAGGCAAAAAAATTAAAACCGGTGAAGTTATTAATTTGTGGTATGCCGAATAATTTACCCAACTAAGCTGCGTTAATACCTAATACTTCTCACGTTGAAATCTATACTTACATATTGCATTGTTTGGGCTTGTTGCATTTCTTTAAAAGCTCAGTTACTGTTATATCCTAGCTATGAAGCTCTATATACGCCACCTGCAGAAATTAAAAAAAATCGCATATCATCCGTACCCGTGGTGTCGCTACCTTTTTTTGAAGACTTTACACGCCAGCAAATATACACACAACCCGACCCTGACTATTGGCTTACAACAGGAGGAGTATTCATAAACGATGCATATGCTATAAACCCTCCAAGCTACAACGTTGCTACCTTCGATGGCCTCAATGCCTCAGGTATCCCTTACGATAATGTCAATCCCTTCTCTTTAGGCTATACCGATGTGCTCACATCTGCATACATAAATACAGCGGGGTTGGTGCCCGCCGATTCTCTCTTCATCAGCTTTTACTGGCAAGCAGGCTCTGTAGGTGAAGTGCCCGACAATTCAGATTTCATAGAATTGCAACTACGCGACAAAACCAACAACTGGAACACAATATGGACACAGTACGGAAACTCTATATCTCAAACAGAGTTCACACAAGAAATCATAAAAATAACCGATTCCAAATATTTCTTCGATAGCTTGCAATTCCGCTTTCGTAGTTACGGAAGACAATCCGGAGCGTTTGACATTTGGAACATAGACTATATATACCTCAACAAAAACCGAAACTCCTCCGACCTATACACACCCGATTGGACAATCAGCAACGCTTCTGTGAGCTTCCTCAAAAATTACACCGCTATGCCCTATAATCAATATTTTGCCAATAAAACCGCCGAAACTGATGTGCTCAGATTTTCAGTAAATAACCTCAGCAACACCGTGGCACTGGTTGACTATACCATTAAAATCGAAAATAATTTCAACACCATAATTGACAATGCCATTACAGGCTTCGATAATTCATCTACCAGAAAAATAGATCAAAGCTGGAGCCCTACACTGGCTAATATAAATAACATAAATCAACCTCAGGTATTCTGGCATACTTTTCGTGTGCGCCAGTTCGACAGCAGTAGTGCTTTGTATGGTAAAAACAATACATATACCACTGCTACATGGTTGTGGGATACGTATGCTTACGATGATGGCACCGCCGAATACGGCATAGGCGCCGACCAACAAGGCGCAAAATTGGCCAACCAATTTATCTTAAACATTCCGGATGTACTCACTCACATCAGCATACGATTTGTAAGAAGCCGAGGGCCTAATATGGATGGGAGAAGTGTGTTACTATGTGTATGGGACAAAGATTTCAACTTATTGAGACAAGTACCCGTGCAGGTGAAATATGGAGAATTTGCTGTTTACAGCATAGGCAGTCCTTTACCTATAGAAGCGAATGAGCCATTCTATGTCGGATATCAACAAAATTTTAATGAGTTGCTCACCGTTGGGTACGATAAAAATATAAACCGAAACAACAAAATATTTTTTAACACCAACAGTGGATGGGAAAACTATGCCTCACAACCCGGAGCCCTGCCGGGAGCACTTATGATCAGAGCTGTACTCAGCAAAGGCGAAAATATCATTCCTGTGAAACATCCGGACATTCAACAGAACTCTTCCATTAAACTGTTTCCCAATCCCGCTTCAGATCATGTTTGCATAAACGGCGAGTTCAACGAAATCATCTTGCTGAATTATTTATGGCAACCTATTAAAACCTTATCTTTTACAGAAGCAGTAAACTACACTGAACTTCCTCTGTATGACTTACCTGCAGGAATTTATTACACCCTTATAAAATCTGTGACACACGTAGTAACTAAAAAAATTTTTAAGCAATGAAGCAACAACGCCTTCCACTTAAACAGAGGGGTTTGATGTATTTCATTCATACAGATTGAAGCCACTTCTGGTAGAGGTGTTACGTTCAGAATTCCAAACAATTGTTTCTAATGCATAAAGATAGCTTTAGTTGATATATACGTAATGACTTTCATAGTTTTACAAAAAATATTTTGTACTCCATATTTCCCATCAGCAGAAAAGTTTAGTGAAATATTTTTTATGTTGGGCGCGCCCCTGTGGGGCCGGGCTGTCCGCCACTTCGCTGTCGCTGCGGTGCTCCGCTAAAGCTCCGCACTGGCCTTGCAGGCCATGGCTCCCATCCCTCGCGCAGACTACACCGAACTCTTTCTGCTCTATCAGCAATTGTCGGGCTCTTTTCATACCACAGGTATATTTATATTCATTATATGCATCACCCAGCTAACTGGGCATTATGCGGATGTACATGCACATGCAAAGATACTGTCCCAAAAAGTGTGTAAAGTGAGTTATTTTTTGATAAGATTGATTAGATTAAAAACTAAAAAAAGTCGAAAGGTTATGCAACAACTACACTTTACACGAGAGCAAGTTATTAAAATTTTAGAAGATTATTCGATTCAAACCGGAATAGGATTAGATGTGCCGTTCAGGCATTTTCCGAAAGGCACAGTTGCAGTTATGCGTGGTGCATGTAGAGAAGAATGTATTGAAGCAAGTGCATCCGAAAGATAGGGAAGCAGTAGCGGCAGACTTCAGGCAGGTATTTCGCACAGAGGATAGCAGTTATACCAAGAGCAGGCCCAGGCGGCATGGCAGCAGTTTACGGAAAAATGGGGGCGTTACTATGCAGGAATAAAGCGGATGCGCGATAAGGAACGGATGGAGTGGTATTTTACGTATTTGGCCTATGATTATCGCATCCGGAACATGTTGTATAGCACCAACTGGATAGAGCGCTTGAACAGGGACCACAAGCGGGTTACGCGCATGCGGGGAGCATTGCCCAATCATGCAAGTATGTAACAAACAAAAAAATACTATGTTTGTAAAAAAAAAAACAACTACACTTCATACACACTTTTTGGGATATTACCTTTTAACAATTATTACATTGTTGCCAATTATGGCATTATTACGTATCAATCCATTTTTGTTCCCATAAACGATTTGGCCTTGATATTAACTTGATTAGTAGATGAAAAAGATTGAGATGGTAGACCTGGTAACACAGTATCATAAAATAGAGCATGAAATAAATGCCTCTATAAATGAGGTTTTGAGGAGTGGTGCTTACATACAAGGGAAAAGCGTAAGAGAGTTCGAAGAACACTTGCGGATTTACACTGGTGCTACACATTGCATTACCTGTGCCAATGGCACCGATGCTCTTCAAATAGCCATGATGGCATTAGGCCTAAATCCCGGCGATGAAATTATTGTACCTTCCTTTACATACATAGCCACTGCAGAGGCGGCAGCTGTGCTGGGTATAAAACCTGTATTTGCTGAGGTATCGCCTGCTACGTTCAACATAGATACTCATGGTATATCATCTTTGATTACTGAAAAAACCAAAGCCATTATACCTGTTCATCTTTACGGCCAGTGTGCAGACATGGAGCCATTGCTAAACATTGCAAAGCAACATGGATTATATGTCATCGAAGATGCTGCACAGGCTATCGGTGCTTCATACATCTTCAGCAACGGAACGGTTGCCAAAGCCGGCAGCATGGGAGATATAGGTATTACTTCTTTTTTTCCATCAAAAAATCTGGGGTGCTATGGAGATGGCGGAGCGCTTTTTACCAACAACGATGACCTGGCAAAAAAAATTAAAATGATTGCTAATCATGGACAAGAAAGAAAATATTACCACGATATGATTGGTATAAATTCAAGACTTGACACTCTTCAGGCAGCTATATTGAAAGTAAAGTTAACGTATCTTGACTCTTATATTAATGCCAGAAAAAATGTAGCGCAGTATTATGACAAAGCATTTGTTGAAATTGCTGAAAATGTAAAAACACCTGTACGTGCTGAAAATTCAACTCATGTATTTCATCAATACACCATCAGATTAAATGGTATGGAGCGAGATAATCTGAAAATATTTCTGGAGAAGAACAACATACCCACCATGGTGTACTATCCTCTTCCCATACATCTTCAAAAAGCCTATACCTACCTTGGCTACAAAGAAGGAGACCTGCCTGTCAGTGAACAGTTGTGTAAAACGGTACTTTCTTTACCTATACATAGTGAGATGAATGATGAGCAGTTATCTTATATTGCTGAAAAAATAATTGAGTATTATACCTTAGAATATGAGCGCTGAATATTTTGCGCATCCCACTGCCGTTATAGACGAGGGTTGCACCATTGGTAAAGGCACAAAGATATGGCATTTCTCTCATATAATGCCCAATTGCATCATTGGCCAAAACTGTAATATTGGCCAGAACGTAGTAGTATCTCCGGAAGTAGTACTGGGGAACAATGTGAAAGTACAAAATAATGTATCCATCTATACCGGAGTGATTTGTGAAGATGATGTGTTCTTAGGTCCCTCTATGGTATTTACAAATGTGATAAATCCACGCAGTGCCGTTAATCGCAGAGGACAGTATGCGAAAACTATTGTAAAAAAGGGTGCTACCATAGGGGCCAATGCTACTATTGTGTGTGGACATACCATAGGGGAATATGCCTTTGTAGGGGCAGGAGCCGTAGTTACTAAAAATATTCCTGCATATGCTTTGGTTGTAGGCAATCCTGCTAGACAAACGGGATGGATGAGTGAATATGGACATAAACTTGTATTTAACGAACAAGGCATAGCTACTTGTCCTGAAAGTGGGCAACGGTATAAACTTGAAAACAATGAAGTAAGAAAAATAAAATGACGGGTAACAAAATTAACTTTGCAATAGTGGGATGTGGCCACATCGGAAAGCGCCACGCTGCCATGATAACCAGCAACCAGGAAGCCGAACTCGTAGCGCTTTGCGATATAAGAAATCCCGATGAACTTAATCTGGAGAATTATAGCGCAGTTCCTTTCTTTGAAGATATTGATACGATGTTAACCTCTTTACCGAATGTGGATGTAGTATGTATTTGTACTCCAAACGGGCTACATGCAGAGCAATCTATTAAGGCTCTTGAACACCATAAACATGTAGTGTGCGAAAAACCCATGGGACTGACCAAAGCATCTTGCGAACAAGTAATATACAAAGCTCTTCAAGTATCTAAACACGTTTTTTGTGTAATGCAAAACCGATATTCCCCCCCATCTGTATGGCTTAAAGAAATGATCAGCAACGGTTATCTTGGCAAAATCTACATGGTACAAATTAATTGTTATTGGAACCGAGACGAGCGTTATTACAAGAAAGGAAACTGGAAAGGCACCAAAAACCTGGATGGTGGAACACTGTTTACACAGTTTTCTCATTTCATTGACATCATGTATTGGCTTTTTGGTGACATACACAACATCCACGCCAAACTTGCTGACTTTAATCACAGCACTTCTACTGAATTTGAAGATTCCGGATTTGTAACTTTTGATTTCATAAACGGAGGAATGGGATGTATCAATTTCTCAACCTCTGTGTACGATAAAAATCTGGAGAGTAGTATCACCATAATTGCTGAAAAGGGAAGTATAAAAGTTGGAGGACAATACATGAATGAGGTAGAAATTTGTCATGTGAAAGACTATGTGATGCCGCAATTGCCTCCACCAAATCCACCCAACGATTACGGCGGATACAAAGGCTCAGCAGCAAACCATCATTTTATTATTGAAAACGTAATTGACACTATAAAAGGCAGATCTGTGTCCACTACAAATGCTTTAGAAGGATTGAAAGTGGTAGATATTATTGAGCGTATATATCAGGCAGCTGATTTTAAAAAAAATAATTCTAGAAATTTCATTGCTTGAAATTTTGCGGTGGAATGTTAGTTTAGCATAGACGATTTAACCCATTTTATCCTGAATTCCGGATCGGCAAACCGCTGCTATTTTTTGGGGTAGCGTTGGGTCTTTCGCGTCTCGCTCTTTTTTGTTTCGCTCAAGACTCCACAAATAAGGCGCTCAATCAGGCCACCCCATCTCTTTTTGCAAGCTACTTCGAAGTTTCACACTCTCTAGTGAAGTTGAAAAGTTTCAGGGAAACTTGCGCGAGGGGATACTTTCCCAAAAAGTGTGTAAAGTGAGTTGTTTTTTGAAAGATTTATTAGATTAAAAACTAAAAAAAATTCAAAAAAAAAACATATGCAACAACTACACTTTACACGAGAACAA
>JANWYS010000039.1 GCA_025054875.1 Cytophagaceae bacterium
TATAGTTTCAAGTTAAATAAATATAAGTTTTATTTATGTATTTTTGTATTTTTATAATTTTTTTTATATTTTTAATTTAAAAAAACATAATAATTAATGAAAAACTTTAAAATATTGTTATCTCTATTTTGTTTCAACCTGATTGGTTATCCTCAAAACCTGATCTCTAACGGAGATTTCGAATCAGGATGCACGAACTGGTGGAATGGAGTAAGCGGTGGTGGAAATGCAACATTTACATGTCCGGTAACAGGCGCCGGAAATGTGTATGCCGGCGTCAACGCATTGCGTGCAAACATCGTAGCACCTGGTGCCAATGCCTGGGATGTACAAACAATACACTCCGGTATCACAGTTACCACAGGATTAACCCACACCCTTACTTTCTGGGCTAAAGTTACTGCCGGGCCCCGCTCTGTACGAATAGTGATACAAAACACTACTTACACTGCCCAAGACTTTAACATTACAAGTACTTGGAATCAATACACATTCAACTTTACTCCTACCGAAACATCTTTGCAAGTAAAAATACACTACACCAATGCCGGAGATTTTTTCTTTGACAACTTTACCATAAACGATCCCTCCGGAGGCCCTGCTCCGGTAACGAGCATCATAAATCCCGCCACTACCTTCCAGCAAATGGTAGGTTTTGGAGGTGCACTCACCTGGTACTGCGATCGCATCACATCAAGCCCCAATAAAAATGCCATCTGCGATCTTATGTTTATAGACTTAGGATTAGATATACTAAGATTAAAAAACTGGTATTATCCGGCAAATTATCCTACTGACAAATCTACCACAACCATGAATCCAAGCTGGTTTAAACCGCATTTTGATGCTACTAACCAACTGTATACTGAAGCAAAATCCCGCAATCCGAATATAGAAGTTTTATTGTGTTCGTGGAGCCCACCTCAGTGGCTTAAAAGCAACAATGCCCTGCCTGAAGGTACACTGAGGCAAAACGCAGGGGCATTTATGTACAAAGAGTTTGCACAATATTGGGTAGATATTTTAGACAGAATATCTTTTACTCCAGATTACATCAGCCTTCAAAACGAACCCGGATATGTAAACCCCGGATGGGAAACATGTGAATGGAGACCCACACAAACTGCCACGTTGCCAGGCCTAGACATAGCTCATGATAGCGTGTGGCAGCGAATTAAAAACCGTCCTAACGTTCCTAAAATATTAGCCCCCGAACCTGAAAATTTAGGTGCAGCACTTTGGAACCCATCGTTAAATACTTTCCGGGAATTTGCCAATCCTCTGAAAAACAAAACCTATATACATGGATATAACTATCATCTCTACAATTATGCCGGAAGTGCAGCTTCCATAGCACCGGCAAATCTGAACATCGTGCGCGATGAATTTAACAATAAGCCTAATTTCATGACAGAATTTTCCAGTTCCAATTATACATGGCTCGATGCTGCCCGAATGATTCATGCCAATCTTGTAGAGGCGAATACTTCCGCTTACATTTATTGGGAGTTGATGTGGGATGAAAACAATCATGAAGCTATGATCCAGGTGAATTCATCCGGTGCGTATACTGTACTGCCATATTATTACACCATAAAACACTATGCCAAATACATTGACAAAGGATACAGGCGCATAGCCGCCAGTGGCAGCAATGCAACACTAAACATCACGGCATTTATTAACCCCGCACAAAATCAAATAACCGTAGTTGCCATAAACAATCACGTGAGCGCGCAACCTCTCACCCTCTCTCTTAGCTCAGCCTCAGCTACCAGTGCTTTCGCCTACCAATCTGTGGCTGGAAACTATTGGCAAAATCTCGGATCCATTAATTTAAGTTCTACACAAAATCTGCCTCCAAAATCACTCACTACGTATGTCATAAACATCAATCCACTACCCATAGAACTGTTATATTTTACCGGAGAACCTTCTGAAGAGGGAATAAATTTATACTGGGGCACTACTCATCAATCAGAACCTCACGATTATGTTTTGGAGAGAATGGAAGAGAGCAGATATTCTGAATCTTCTCGTAAAATTGTTGCCCGAATACCCTCTGTGAAAAGCTCTCAACCAGCAGACTACCACTTTTTAGATTCTGCTGTTTATGCACAAAACTACTACTATAAATTGCATGCAGTGTATGAAGATGGAAATACGCACAACCTGGGAACCGTTCATGTTTATCATTCCGGGAAAGATGAAAAAAAACTGATGTTACTCTACCCCAATCCTTGCATGCAGGGAAAAGATTTTTATGTAAAGTTCAATCAAACAAGCAACAATGATAATATTTATTTGAAGGTTATGAATAACCGAGGAGAAATCATTGATGAACGAATTGCTGAGGCCGGCGAAATCATGGCCATGGGCAAGAACTATCACAGCGGCCTGTATTTTGTACAGGTTCGAAGCGGACACAAAGTTGCAACGGCCAAAATTATGATTGAATAGTTGGTATATTCATTTATTTCTTTTCAATGTTTTTTTAATGGGATCCTCTTTTTTTGTGTTAGTATCAACCTTTTTTCCATTCAATATAATCAAATTCCCGCGCTCATCCCACTCTTTCAATATGATGGGTTCCTGTTCTGTGTATTGATCCTTAGGGTACTGCGTTTCACGCATTTTCCTGTTTTTATCTTTAAAATATTCTACCCATATGCCTACTTTTTTTCCATCCGCATAATTCCCCTTTATAAGCAATTGTCCGGTCTCAGAGAAATACAAATAGGTACCTGTTTTTTGCCCATAGACATAAGGTATGACCTCACGAATTTTTTTTCTTTCAAAGTCATAGTAAGAAACCTGTGCCTCTCTGGGCAAGCCTTTGTAGTAGCGCACTTTGTCTATGAGTATAGGAATCATGTCTTGCTTTGATTTTGCGCTCAAAACTTCCTCCTGGTTTTCTGTGTTCCACCAGATTTTTTCCCAACGATACCGCTCCCACCGACCATGCTTGGTTCCGATGTAAAATATACCTGTCTCTATGTGCTTACCGTCCTGATATTTTGCATAGGGGCCATGTAATATTCGGTAATTCTTCATGGTGGCCAGTTCATCTTTTTTCACTGCCACTACTTTTGCTTTTGTCAAATCCCACACATATATCTCATCTATGTAATCTGATGGTGGTTGATTTTTTCTCAACACATAAAACAACTGAACTATCTGCTTTTCTCCCACTCCCTCTCTGGTATAGCCTTTTCGGCATTTCAGCCCATAAAAAACATTTTTCTTTTCTTTCTTCTTTTTCTTAGCCGGAGCAAAAGTCGTATCCGGCGCAAAGCTCAAGTCCGGTATTGAATCTGCAGATGCTTTTTTCGGTTGTGCAAAAACAAGGTTATTCAAGCACAAACACGTTGTAAGTATAAAAAGTACTCTTGCCACTTTGCCGTTAAAAACTGTCAATTTTTATTCATAACTGAACTAACATACAATGCACAATGCGCATAGCAGTGCTAATATAATATAACGCTTTATTTCGTTTTATATTTTTATGATAACACTTCATGAAGAATATTCACCGAATGTATTTCGTTCATGCCTGGGATATGCCATTTGTAGTAGTTTATCAAAGCTTTCAGTATATGCCTTCTGGCATCGTTTTTTATGCTAATATGAATAGGGTATTCTTCCTGCATGAATTGAGCCATCAAATGTAAGTCTTCTTCTGTACCGGCAACATGTGCATCTTTAAACACTCGCTCAACACTTTCAGGCATGAAACCCAAATGTCCGGATAGTTTCACCAAAAACCATAAATGAAAGTTTTCGTACGAGGTCATGCAGTTATCCAGCATGTGCATGGCATTTTCCAAAAAGACAAACAGATTTTCATCCGCTACTTCCTCTCGCAAAGTTTTACTGAGGATTTCACCTATGAAAAATGCTATAGTAATTTTTTTTTGCTGGTATGGAATAGAGCGGTAGGGGTAGTAACACTTCAGTTCGGAGATACGGTTCAGGTTTCTTCCTTGTTTGTAATATACCACCATGTCCAGCAAAGTGAGCGGCTGAAACAGGGCTAACTTGAATTTAGCCTTGTTATTTCGCACTCCATTCACGATATAAGACTGAAGGCCTAATTTCTCAGTATAAATTTTCGCAATTATTGATGTCTCCCTGTAATCAATATAACTCAAAGCGATGCTTTTTGTTTTTAAGAGCATTGGAGTCAGTCTAATATCACAAGTTTTGAGCCCAGAAAACTACCTCCTTCCTCATTGGAAGTAAAGATGAGGTATACCCCTGGTTTGGCACGTTCGCCATTGTAATTTTTCAGATTCCATGTAGCCATGCCACCATTGGCGTTGGTTTCATACACAAGGTTGCCGTACATATCGGTAATTTTAACGTTGGCATTATGCGCAAGTTTATGTATGGCTACCAGTCCGCTGAATCCTGGCTTTACCGGATTGGGAAACACTTCAGCCTGTGTCAGTTGCTTCGGAGCTGAAGTTGCATCGCCTCTGTATGAAACGATACCGAGGTCTGTTGCTATAAACACTTCTCCGGTGAGCGGATGCACTTTTACATCTAATATTGAATTCGATAGCAGTGGACTGTTTTCTGTTGTAAAATGATGTATTGCTTCACTGGCGTCTGAATTAAAAAGCCACAAGCCATCGTTGGTACCCATCCACTTTCTGTTGGCTCCGTCGGTTTCTATGCAATACACTTCGCTCTCAAACAGCAGAGGGAAACCGTCATACAAAGGTTTGGTCAGGTCGGTAGAGGGGTCAAATATTTCATTCGGATTGCGGCATACGGCCACGCCTTTGTTGGTACCTATCCATATGGCACCATCAAGGTCTTTAGCGATGCAGCGCACCTGATACGAGGGCAGGTTACCATTTCCCAGCTCTGTACCGAGCCTACGCTCACGATTCTCCTTTTCGTTAAAAATAATCATTCCACCGGAAAGGCCTGTGTTTTGAGCCAACAACCATTTGTTGCCGTATGAGTCTATGACGACATCGAGCAAAGATCGAGCCTCTGAATTCTGATTACTGGAAAGCACGTAGCTATTTTTCCACTCACCATCTTTTCCGTATACATGAAGAGATGGCACCCCTGTTGCCGTGTTCCAATTGGTAATCCACAGGTTACCTGCATCATCTACGGCTGTACCACCAATGTATGTAGAGGCTTGTGCTGCTGCTTTACTCAAAGGGCTGTTAGTGAAGTCAAAGACGTAAAGTTGTTTGTCTGCGGTTACTTTGAGTAATCCATCACCGTGAGAAGAGAGGTACAACTCACCATTTGCTGCATTGAAAGTTGCATATGTTATATCGCCTATTATCCTATTGCCTACACGTGTTTCATAGTGCCTCCATATCTGGTTGTTTTCAAAAACAAAATAACCATCTCTGTTGAACTGCCTTCCGTATGAAATATTGTAGCCTCCGGGAGCTACCAGTATATTGTTGTTAAAATAATGCAAGTTAAATGCACGTCGGCTGAGAGGGCCATTCGGATAGATACTTTGGATATTCCCGTCTGCAGATTTTTTTACCAGGCCATGCCAGCCATCAGCCACCCATATGTTGCCGTAATCATCATACTTCGCAGATGAGGGTGTCGTTATTTCCGGCCTCGACAATTTAACTGTAAATTGAGTTATAGAATTTATTTCATACACAAAAGAATCTATGCAAGCCAGAAGTTTGTCGTTAGTGTTGTATAAACTGTTGATTTTGGAAGTTACTGAAACCGGCACAGGCATTTTTTTCCACTTGTTACCAAGTTTATAGTAAAGTCCTTTTCCGTTTACTCCACATATCATTGTATTACCCAAATAACTTATACAAGCTAAATCACTTGTACTGAGAGAATCGTTAGTTGAATAAGTATACCAATTGTTAAAGTCCATGAGATTTACTGAACCGGAAAGGCGTGCTGTAAGCAATCCTTTTTCTGTGGCCAGAAAAATGCTGTCTTTATTTTTGTTGATAGCCGAAGCAAATACCTTGTTGGTAGCCCCACCGGAAGATAAGTTCAAGTAAGATTCTTTTACTTCTCTTCTTTTCAGATCAAACACCACCACGCCATAGTCTCCGGAAAGGTATGCAACATCTCCTTCCGTCAAAATATGATTGATGGCTTTAGACCCCACGATATTAGAACGCTGTATAGCGTTGGATGTATATGAATCTGTATTTGACATCAACTGTATAACTCCGCTTCTGTACCCAATGATTAAAGTTGAATGCAACGGACTGTACTCAATTTGCGATATATCCACATCACTCAAGCCATTGATTTTAGAGAGAATATTAACCTCACCATTGTTGTAGGAAAAAGTGGAAATACCGGACGTGCAATATATAGTATTGCCGGCAATGGCAAGTTGTTTCAATGTATTAAAGGGCAAATGTACTCTCCAATTCCCTACCGGAATGTTCGTCTGTGAGAAGATAACATCAATATGTATCAAGCAAAAAAAATATGTTAAGAAAATACAACGCATGGTGTACGATAGCTTAACGAAAACACAATATTACATATTGTCTACAACAAAGATGAATACATGTTGGCAAAGATTAGGTGTTTAGTCATAAAAACAATAAATTCACGTTGTATACAGAGGATAAAACATACTATGAAAGAAATCAATATAGATCACCAAAAAACAGAATCATACAGTATAGCCCTTTCGGAAAAGCTTTGTAACGAGTTCTATCAAGGCACCGTGCTTACTATCAGTGGACAGCAAATTCTTAAATTCACGCCTATAGAACAAGTCAACTTATTTGTCGTAAAAAATTTATTTGAGAAATGGAAAGATGAAACTTCAAAAATCCGTAGCCCATATTTTGATTATGAAAATGAAGAAGTGAAAGAAGCCTTACAAAGCTTTCTTAATAAACTTTCAAAACATATATCCATAAGAAAAGAATTTTTTAAACCTCTTTTGAAAAAATCCATTTACGACACATGGATGTATGTATTTAACCCTCATAAGTTTATCTCCATAGACTGCCTCAGTAAGCCTGTTATTGTAATAAATGAACTATGCGAGAAAGAGCGCTACTTCAAGATAAACAAATCTTTGTTTCAGGCATTAATAAAAAAACTGCAATTGCAAAACAAACCGGCATTGCCGCAAGAAGAAGCACAAAAAATTTTTGATGACGTATATAAAAACTTTGAACCTTTGCTCGAGCCTGCTTCCAAATATGTAGAAGCCTTTTCTGCACTATTGAAAATACAGCCTCAGGACTTATTGATAAGCCATGAAACACCTGAAAAAAACGACTTTGTTTCTGAGCCTGTTTCAGAAAATATCCTTCAAAATAAAATAGCGGGACAGTCTCATACCTATCTGAAAAAAGAGGCCACTCGTGAAAAAACCGTCAACGACTTGTTCGCACAAAATCATTATCAAACTATTAATGACTTGATGCAAAAAAACGAACCAGAGACCATACTGGCATCGCACAAAAAAACAAAGATTCATGAGCTGAAAACCGCTGTACCTCTGAATCTGAAATATATTTTCATCAACGAACTTTTCGGTGGTAATAGTGATGATTATAATTTGGCCATATCACAGTTAGACAGATGTGCAGATTATGACTCAGCTAAAAATATAATTGAACAGATATATGCCAAAAAATATCTGTGGGATGTTGACAAATCTGAAACAATGGAATTTATGGAGCTTGTAGAGCGCAGGTTTTATAAATAAGGATGTAAACCGTACAACGCTCCGCCTACAGAGTCATTGTATGCTCCTGTTACGCTTTTGAAAATATTCACTTCGTTGCGAAGTTTCAACAGACCTAAAAAAGCAAATATCAATGCCTCTTTATACTTTACAATGAGCTCGCCGGGTATTGTGAGTTTGACATGATCGGGCAAGTGATAAGCCACACGCTCCATGAGAAAAGTATTAAATGCCCCACCACCTGTCACAACTATATTTTTCCCATTATTATCTGAAATGCTTTTCGCTACTTGTACGGCAATGTGCTCCGTGAAAGTAGCCATGACATCGTATTCTGATATTTTACAACCGGTTAGCATTGGGAATATAGCCTGCTCTATACACTCTCTCCCAAGTGATTTTGGCGGATGTTGCTTGTAATACTCCCAGGCATTCAGCTTTCTGAGCAACTCTGTGTTCACACGGCCTCTCTTTGCCATAGCACCATCTTTGTCATACTGTTTGCCGAGTTTTTCAGCGAAATAATTCAATACAATGTTGGCTGGACATATGTCGTAAGCTACTCTTTTTGTGAAGCATTTATATGAGATGTTCGCTATACCCCCCAGATTGAGACACATATCAAAATTGCTGAACAATAGCTCATCGCCTACAGGTACCAGAGGAGCTCCGTTACCACCCAATGCTACATCAACGGTTCTAAAATCGCTGACTACGGGTAGTCCGGTTAGTGCCGATATGTATGCACCACTGCCGATTTGTGTGGTATATCCCTCTCCGGGTGCGTGGAAAACTGTATGTCCGTGTGAGGCAATGAAATCTACATCAATACTATGCCTGTGTATGAATTTTTTTACTTGTTCTGCACACATGTGAGCAAACCACATATCTGTTTTCACTAACTCCAATCCCGATGTATGCATGGCGTTTTTCAGCCTCTCTCTTTTTTTGTCTGTATATTTATGTGTGTGGGCACAGAGTATATCGTATTTCCAGCCTCCGGAAGATTTTTTGAATATGCAATATGCCAGGTCTAACCCATCTAATGATGTGCCCGACATTAAACCAATAGCTCTATATTCTCTCATTTCAGCTAGGAAAAAGGGTTATAGAAGTTTGGCTTTATTCCAATATTCATCCATCTCTTCTAAGCTCATTTCATGCAGGTTTTTACCATCTTTTTTAGATTGCTCCTCGAGATAGGTAAATCGCTTAATAAATTTTTTATTGGTTTTCTCCAAAGCATCTTCCGGGTTGATGTTGATGAATCTTGCATAGTTGATGAGTGAAAAAAGCAAATCACCAAACTCCTCCTCTGCTTTTGTCAAATTTTCACCGTTGGCCTCATCACCATGTGTGGCTTCAAACTCTGCCATCTCTTCTTTTACTTTTTCCCAAACTTGTTCTTTTTTCTCCCAGTCAAATCCTGCCGATCTTGCTTTCTCCTGTATGCGTATAGCTTTTGTAAGTGCGGGTAGAGACGAAGGCACTCCGCTCAGAATAGTTTTATTACCACCTTGCTCTTTCAGCTTGAGTTGCTCCCAGTTTTGTTTTACTTGCTCCTCATTTTCTGCCTTTATGTCACCATAGATATGAGGATGACGAGCAATAAGTTTTTCACAAAGAGTGTGGATAACATCAGTAATGTTAAAGGCACTCTGCTCAGAAGCTATTTTACTGTAAAAAACTATGTGAAGCATCAAATCGCCCAACTCTTTTTTTATATCTTCCATATTGCCCTCTACAATTGCCTCCGACAGTTCATAGGTCTCCTCAATGGTGAGATATCTCAGCGATTGTATGGTTTGTTTTTTATCCCATGGGCAGTTTGCTCTAAGCTCGTCCATTATGGTAAGTAATCGGTCAAAAGCGGAAAGCATATCTTTGCGTGTAGCAGAATTCAGTTCAGGCATATAAATTGCAGGTTAAAATTTTGTACATTTGTGCAAATAAAGTTACGCAATATTCGTATTGGCAGCCATGAAAGCAAGAAACTTATTGTTCACCATACTTGGTTTGGCTATATATCCATTTGCTTTTACCTACGGCCAACAAATAAAATGGGAGGCACTAAATACCGAATGGACGCTGAACAGTGCCGGATATCCGGCAGAAGACCGTACGCTAGACTTGCTTTACTACAAGCTTATAGGTTACAAATTGATTTTTGAGCCTAACCATATGTTTAAAATGCATTTACCCGGCGGCATGTTGTTAGAAGGAACTTACGAAATTGACAAATCAAACTACAACATCACTTTCTTCATACCTAAGGAAAATAAAAAAATCACATATACCATATCTGAATTTAACGAAAAACATTTGGTATTAATTGCACCCGAAAATTCATACTGGGCATTTCATCTTGACCTCACATCAGACAAGCATTGAGAGAGAAAAATTTTTTTTAAAACTAAATTATTAACCTAACAACTAAACTAAACAACAAGTGACACTGATCAAATCTGTATCCGGCATACGAGGAACCATAGGCGGGAAAACCGGAGAATCACTAACGCCGATAGATGTGGCACGATTTGCTGCTGCATATGGAGAATGGGTGAAATCATTTCCTCAACCTCATTGCGTGGTTGTAGGCAGAGACGCGCGAATCTCGGGAAAAATTTATACCAACATTGTTCTCTCTACATTGATGGGCATGGGCATTGACGTTATAGACATTGGCCTCTCTACCACGCCTACCGTACAAATGGCCGTACTCATGGATAAACTTAGCGGAGGTATTATGGTATCGGCCAGTCATAACCCTATGCAATGGAACGCATTGAAATTGTTTGACAACAATGGCGAATACCTTTCTGAGAAAGATGGAAACCGTGTGCTCGAAATTGCCGCTAATGAATCCATGGTTTTTCCGGATACAAAAAAATTGGGCAAATACAGTCACGATACTTCCTATTTGAAAAGACATGTTGAGCAAATCCTCGCATTGGAATTAGTTGATACCAAGGCCATACGTAAAAAAAATTTTAAAGTAGTTATAGATTGCATAAACTCAACCGGAGGAATTGTAGTGCCAATGCTGCTGGAGGCATTGGGCGTGAAAACCATACAAAAACTAAACTGTGAACCTGATGGGCATTTTGCACACAATCCCGAACCTCTGCCCGAACATCTCACTCAAATTTCGTCTGAGCTTAAAAATGGGAAATACGACTTAGGCATTGTGGTAGACCCCGATGTAGACCGCCTTTGTTTTGTATGTGAAGATGGTTCTATGTTCGGAGAAGAGTACACCTTAGTAGCCATTGCGGATTATGTGCTGAAGCATAAAAAGGGCTGCACAGTATCTAATCTTTCCTCCAGCAGAGCCTTGCGCGACATTACTGAAAAAGCCGGAGCTACTTATCATACCTGCCCTGTTGGTGAATACTATGTAGTTAAAAAAATGAAAGAATGCAAAGCTGTAATCGGCGGAGAAGGCAATGGAGGTATAATACTACCTGAATTGCATTACGGCCGCGATGCTCTGGCCGGAATAGCTCTGTTCCTGACACATCTGGCACATTTCGGAAAACCCATATCCATGTTGCGTGCCGGTTATCCCAACTATTACATATCCAAAAACAAAATCGAACTCACTCCCGAGTTAGACATTGATTTGATTATAAACGAAATAAAAACACGCTATCATAAACAACCCATAAACACTGAAGACGGCGTACGTATTGATTTTGACAAAGAATGGGTACATTTGCGCAAATCTAATACGGAGCCCATCATAAGAATATATGCCGAGTCAGAAACGCAAACCACTGCCGACAATCTGGCGAATAAAATCATCAGCGATATACGCGAAGTAATATCCGGACATGCAGGTATACTTAGATAACGCCGCCTCTACTCCATTGGATGCTGCAGTATTGGAAGAAATGTTGCCATATTTATCCGGCAAATATGGCAATCCATCTTCTATACATGCACATGGCCGCGAAGCACGTGCCGCGATAGAAAAAGCACGTAAAACTGTAGCAACGTTGCTACATACATCACCTTCTGAAATTTTTTTCACCTCCGGAGGCACAGAGAGCGACAACACGGCGTTAGTATCCGCCATAGAAACTTATGGCATTCAACACGTAATATCTTCACCCATTGAGCATCATGCCGTTTTACACACCTTACAATATTTAGAAAAAAAAAACAAAATTCATTTACACTTTGTATCTCATAAAAAAGATGCAACCATTGAAATGGAAAGCCTTGAAGCTTTGCTTAAAAAATTCCCACGCTCATTAGTAAGTATCATGCATGCCAACAATGAACTCGGTACGCTAAATGACATATTTATCATTGGTAATTTGTGCAGGCAATATGATGCACTTTTTCACTGCGACACAGTACAAACCGCCGGCTATATTTCATTAGACCTTCAAAATTTGCCGGTAGATTATCTGGCTATCTCAGCACATAAATTTCATGGACCCAAGGGAGTAGGCGTTTTATACGCGCGTGCAGAAAAACCTTTACAACCTTACATACACGGAGGTGCACAGGAACGCAACATGAGGGGCGGCACAGAAAATGTTTATGGAATCGTCGGGTTAGCTAAAGCCCTCGAAATAGCCTATCAGCAAATGAACAAAACCTATTCCTATTTGACCGAGCTCAAAAAATATTTTATAGATCAGTTACTTCTGCATATACCCACTACATCTTTCAATGGCAATAGTGCAGACCTTAAAAACAGCTTACCCACAATTATAAACATCAGCTTGCCTGAATCTGAAAAAAACGAAATGCTATTGTTTAACATGGACATACATAAAATATCAGTATCCTCAGGTAGTGCCTGTGCAAGCGGATCTAATGCCGGATCTCATGTATTAAATTACCTTAAAGCCGACCCCGCAAGAGGACATTTGCGTATATCTACCAGTCGTTATAATACGAAAGAAGAAATGGATTACGTTGTAGAAAAACTCTCACTGCTGTACAACTATTAGTTTCAGTGAGTAGCGGTTGCTATCGTGAAAATAAATTATATTTTAAAATGCAATATATTGCATGCACGCCATCTTTCCAGCCGATTTTTTTACCTTCTTTATAGGTACGTCCATAATACGATATCCCCACTTCATAAATACGTATGCCCTCTATTTTGGCTATTTTTGCCGTCACCTCCGGTTCAAATCCAAATCTCTTTTCTCGCAGATCAATGTTTTTAATGATGTCGCTTTTAAACAGTTTATAACATGTTTCCATGTCTGTGATGTTTAAGTTGGTAAACGCATTTGAGAGAAACGTCAAAAATTTATTTCCTATGCTATGCCAAAAGAATAAAATCCGGTGTGGCTTGCCTCCCACAAATCGAGAACCGTACACCACATCCGCCAATCCGTTTACTACTGGCCTTAATAAAAGGTTATATTCCTCCGGATCATACTCCAGGTCGGCATCCTGAATGATGATGAAATCGCCGGAAGCTGCTTTTATGCCGGTATGCAATGCCGCCCCTTTCCCTTTATTTACATCGTGCTTGTAATACAATATTTCGATATCTCTGTTTTCGGATATATATGTTTTGATGACCTCTTCTGTTTGGTCATTAGAGCAATCATTCACAATGACGATTTCTTTCTGTATATCAGAAATTAATTTTACGGCCTTAATTTTATTTAAAATCAGTTGTATGGTCTTTTCCTCATTATATGCAGGAATCACGATGCTGAGTTTCATGTGTATCTTTCAGGATTTTCCATTTATTCTTTGTAACATTGCTTCGTACATCTGTATCAATGTATCGTTCAGGCTATATCTCCAGTTCCACTCAGGATAATGTTTTTTAAATTTGGATAAGTCGCTTATCCACCAAATGTGGTCACCTATACGATTGTTTGGGGAGTAGCTGTAGTTCATTTTTTTGCCGGTTATTTCTTCGCATAGAGCAATAGCTTCCAGCATAGAGCAGTTTGAAAAGCGTCCGCCGCCGGCATTGTAGGCTTCTCCCTGTTTTGGATTTTGATAGAAATGCCAGAACATATTGACTAAATCCCAACTGTGAATATTGTCACGCACTTGTTTTCCCTTGTAGCCAAATATGGTGTAATGTTCGCCAGTGATGGCACATTTCATAAGGTAAGACAGAAATCCGTGAAGTTGTGTACCTGAATGCTGCGGGCCGGTAAGGCAACCTCCCCTGAACACGCCTACATTCATGGAAAAATATTTTCCATACTCTTGCGCCAAAATATCGGCAGCCACTTTTGAAGCTCCAAATAAAGAATGCTTTGAATGGTCAATACTCATACTTTCATCAATGCCATTTATGAAATAGGGATGATCAGGACTTACTTCCCAACGGGTTTCTTGCTCTACAAGGGGCAAGTGGTTGGGAGTATCGCCATACACTTTATTGGTTGAAGTGAATATAAATACAGCTTTCTCTGAATAGATCCGGGTCAGTTCGAGGAGATTGAGGGTACCATTGGCGTTTACGGTAAAATCTGTGAGAGGTTCTTTAGCTGCCCAATCATGGCTGGGTTGAGCAGCCGCATGTACTACTAATTTTATATCTTTTCCATACTCTTTAAAGATCTTCTCCATTTCAGCGTAGTCGCGTATGTCGGCATGTATGTGAGTATAGTTTTTTATTTGCTCTTCAAGTTTTTTTCTGTTCCATTCGGTAGAGGCATTTTCTCCGAAAAAATACGCCCTGTAGTTGTTGTCTATGCCGATAACTTTATCAAATTTCTCAGAGAAAAAACGTACGGATTCACTTCCGATGAGGCCGGCAGAGCCGGTTACGATGGCTATGTTCATAGTAATTTATGTTAACTGTTTTTCTTATACCACATAGAAATAATCATGAGCAGGTTGCTAATATAAAAAAACGATATGCCAAACATCATCTGTTTAAATATTGTTTTTGGTAGTAATTTTTATATTCTCCTGAAGTTACATGATTTAGCCAATCTTCGTTTTCCAAATACCAGTTTATCGTTTTTTCTATGCCCTCATGAAATTGCAGGGAAGGAGACCATCCCAATTCAGTTTTAATCTTGGTAGCATCAATAGCATATCTGAGGTCGTGGCCAGGCCTGTCCGGAACAAAGGTTATAAGCTTTTCGGAAGTACCTTCAGGCCTGTTCAGTTTACGGTTCATTAATTTGCAAAGTAGATGTACCAGATCAATATTTTTCCATTCATTGTGTCCGCCTATGTTATAAGTTTCCCCTATTTTACCTTTGTGAAACACCACATCAATGGCTGCAGCATGATCTTCTACATAAAGCCAATCGCGCACGTTTTCGCCTTTCCCATACACGGGCAAAGGTTTATTATTTTTTATGTTATTAATCATGAGCGGGATGAGTTTTTCAGGAAATTGATTGGGGCCGTAATTGTTGGAGCAGTTAGAAATCACTATCGGCAAATTATAGGTATTGTGATAAGCCCTTACGAAATGGTCTGAAGAGGCCTTGGAAGCCGAATAGGGCGATCGTGGGTCATAAGGAGTATTTTCCGTAAAGTATTCATCATCGCTGTGAAGCGAACCGTATACCTCGTCAGTTGATATATGGTAAAAAAGATTACGCATACCTGTAGGGGGATGTCCGTTCCAGATTTTTTTTGCTGCGTTCAGAAGGTTTACCGTTCCTACCACGTTAGTAAATACAAAATCCATAGGATTGTGAATAGATCTGTCCACATGCGATTCGGCAGCAAGATGTATGATGGACTGAAACTGATATTCGGAAAATATTTTCTCTATGTATGCAGTATCCGTGATATCGCCATGGAGAAAGATATAATTAGATTTTTGTTCTATATCTTTCAGGTTTTCCAGGTTTCCGGCATAGGTGAGTTTATCCAGATTGTAAATGCGATAATGAGGATATTTATTCACAAATAACCTGACTACATGAGAACCGATAAAGCCCGCACCACCCGTGATTAATATTGAATATTGAGACATTTTTTATACCAGATTTATGAATTAAATTATATGTGATTTTTAACATGTAATCAACACCCTAAATTAATATGAAACAATTTACATTTCAGAAACGACGAATAAAGAGTAATTTTTTTAAAATGGCGATATAAAAATCATCACCAATACGCTCACGTTAATACAGCCCTCAAAAATATGTGAAGTGAGATGCGTTAAAATTACATTACTATACGACCGGATTCTTTACCAAATAGCAATTTATGAAAGTTTTAGAAGATTATTCATTTCTATTTGAAGTAAATTTTCAGGATTTATAAACCATGGTGTAGGAAATATGATGCGATTAGAATGAGAGGCTCATAATGAAACTAACAACGATGCAAGTAACGGGTATAGGTTGCTATGGACGTTTGGGCAAGGAAGGCAAGAGGTTAGCGTTCCGATTTACCCGGAATAGTTACAGACTTTCATTCGGTAATTTTAAAGTGGCAACAGGAAGTGGAAGAGAAATACCGGCAGATAGCTTTTGAACTGCGTATTAGGCAGGATTGCCCATTGAACAGGGACTACAAGCGGGTTACGCGCATGCGGGGAGCATTGCCCAATCCACGGTAGTATCCCAAAAAAAGAAATCTCTTTCGAAAACTCCTTGAAAATTCCATATTGAAGCGAAAAATCAGTGTGAAATTGTATATTCAACTGAAAAATCCGGGTTTAAAAAAAAATCATTTTATTGGTAAACGTTTTGATACAGGCGTAATATTTTTTGTATTTCATGCCAACCGTGATCAGTGTCCCAGATTTTCTGTATATCTTTTATTTGCATTATTTCTCCCATCATTTGATCATGAATTTTCCCTTTCTCCAATGCTTCGGAGTAAGGTATGTCGCTGAAGGTAACCATGGAATATAAGGGTAGATAAGAGGGGATTTTCTGGTGTATGAGAGCCTCTATTTTTTTGCGTAGTAAAAAATTTTCATCAGCCACCAGATCGCGCATTTCGATAAAGTTATTCAAAGCCAGCTCAGCTATGGCATCGGTATCCTTTTTACGAAGGGTCTCATATAATTTGAAGGTATCGCCGGGGTTGTGTAAGGTTTGCCGGATGAGGCTGTTTAAAATACGCATGCCTTCAAATCCGGCATTCATACCTTGTCCATAAAAAGGCACTATGGCATGTGCAGCATCTCCTACCAGCAATACCTCGTCTTTGTATGCCCACGGAAAAGCGTGCACAGTAACCAAAAAAGAGGCTTCTGCAGAAAAATATTTTTTCTCTAATTCAGGAATGAGAGACAGTGCATCCGGAAAGTGAGTCTGAAAAAAAAATTTAATATCGTCTTCCGTTTTTATCTGTTCAAAAGAATATTCACCACGAAGTGGTAAGAACAGAGTAGCCGTGAAGCTTGCATCAGTATTGGGTAATGCTATCAGCATAAATTGTTCTCTTGGCCATATGTGAAGGGCATTTTTTTCCATGCCATAGTCACCGTTCACGGGAGGAATATGTAATTCTTTATATCCATGGCCCAACTTTTGTATATGGGATGTAAAACCTTCGTTAGTGGATAGAAATTCTCTCACTCTGGAAAAAGCGCCATCAGCACCAATGAGCCAGTTGTAAGATAGCGTCTGGATACTATTATCTGCAGTGTTTTCGAGCCATATTTTTTTTTCTTTTACATCCAGAGCTTTGCAGTATTTATTGAAGTAAAACTCTACTCCATTGCTTTCGGCTTGTTCTGTGAGCAAGCGATTTAGTGCGGATCGGGATATAGAGTATATGCATTGATTTTCCTCTCCATAGGGTTGGAATTGAGTATTGCCATTTACATCATGTATCATACGTCCGTACATGGGCACGGAAGCCTGAAGTATTTTTTTATCGCATCCGATTTCTTCCAAAGCTCTTATGCCGCGATGGCTGAGTGCAAGATTTATGGAACGTCCTTCATAAACCATTGTGCTACGAGGGTCTCCACGCTTTTCATATACTTTTACATCAAACCCTGCTCGCTCAAGATATATAGCAAGCAACGAGCCTACCAGTCCGCCTCCCACCAATGTAAACTGCGGCTTGTTCATTTCACTGATTTGTATTGTAGTTATAAAAATCTTTGGGTTGAATATCTTTTTGGGGTAACGATTTAAAGTATTCGTAAGTAATTTTCAATCCTTCAGCTCTGGACACTTTAGGTTCCCAACCTAAAATTTTTTTAGCACGGCTTATGTCGGGGCGGCGCTGTTTGGGGTCGTCTTGAGGCAAGGGTTTATAAACTATTTTTTGTTTTGTGCCTGTTAGTTTTATGATTTCTTCCGCAAACTCTTTAATAGTGATTTCTTCGGGATTTCCAAGATTAATCGGATCTGCATAATCGCTCATCAGCAGCCGGTAAATGCCCTCTATGAGATCGTCCACATAGCAGAAAGAGCGTGTTTGAGAGCCATCACCAAATACGGTTAAATCTTCTCCGCGCAAGGCCTGTCCTATAAATGCGGGAAGTACACGGCCATCGTTCAGTCGCATACGCGGGCCGTAGGTATTGAATATGCGCACTATCCTCGTTTCAAGACCATGAAATCTATGGTAAGCCATGGTGATAGCTTCCTGAAATCTTTTAGCTTCATCGTATACACCGCGCGGGCCTATGGGGTTCACGTTGCCCCAGTAGTCTTCATTTTGAGGATGTACTAACGGATCACCATATATCTCGGAGGTAGATGCTACCAATATACGAGCTTTCTTGGCACGTGCCAATCCCAGCAGATTGTGTGTGCCCAGTGACCCCACTTTTAACGTTTGTATCGGTATCTTCAGATAATCTATCGGGCTGGCAGGTGAGGCAAAATGCAATATATAATGAAGTTCGCCCGGCACATGTACAAACTTGCTCACATCGTGATGATAAAATTCAAACTCCGGCAGTTTAAACAAATGCTCTATGTTTCTCATATCTCCGGTTATGAGGTTATCCATGCCTAATACATGATATCCTTCTTTTATAAACCTGTCGCAAAGATGCGAACCTAAAAAGCCGGCGGCCCCGGTGATGAGTACTCTTTTTTTGCTCATAATCATTTCAACATTCGTGCACACAAAATAAAAAATACTCCTGAAATTCATTCCGGGTTTTTTATAAATATTAAAAAAACCGCATGCCTCAACAGATTTTTATATTGTGTTCGGTTGTTTTAAAACTATTCATGATATCCCGAAAGGTTATGTGTTTTCTCTCCTGTTTTGAGAAGTTTTTCTTCGAATGCCGTCAAAGTATTTTATTGCAGGAGCCGGCCTTTTTTGTTTTGGGAACCGCATGAGCATCAGTAAAACTTTTTTACATTTATGGTCTGTGGATGTGTATTAACAAACGTCCGTAGAAGGATTTTCTGATATTTAAACCGCACCGTACCATCTGCGGCATAGCAACTAAAATTTACGAAACTCAAAATTTGATTTCTTTGTCAATTACAAGTTATTGTTTCTCTTTTGACATATGTCTATTTTTGAAGGTGTACAACCATCCTGATTTTTTTATTACAGGTCACAGGGGCTGCCCGGGACTGATGCCTGAAAATTCTGTTGAGGGTTTTGTTCATGCCGTATCAACAGGTGCAAACGCCATTGAACTCGATGTGCACATCACTCAAGACCGTGAGATTGCAGTAGTGCACGATCCAATCGTTGCCGAACCTTTTTACAGGCATCCTCAAAACATTCGCAAGATGTCTATATATGAATCGCCTTCTTCTTTGCTTGTTCAATGGATTTTCGGAGAACTCCCCGACCAGAAATTTCCCCGACAAAAAAAAATGAAAACACACATTCCTCTTTTGCAACATGTAGTGGAAGCCGTGGAGGCATACCTGGTTGATCATTCTTTGCCACATATATGTTATGATATTGAGATTAAATCTGAGCCATGTAATTATGGCATACTTCAACCTCATCCCTCTGAACTTTGTCGAATAATTATCGAAAAAATTCGTTCATTAAAAATATCCGACAGATGTATTCTTCGCTCATTTGACTTCAATATAATACGGATACTTCACGAAGAGTACCGCGATTATCCTGTATGTTTAATCACGGAAAATAATCTGTCTTTCAGAATCAACACTGAACGATTGGGATTTATGCCGGATTTCTACAGCCCTGTATATACAAGCTGTACCGATTCGGATATAAATGAATGTAAAAGGTATGGTGTGAGAATATTACCATGGACAGTAAACGAACCTCATCTAATGAGAAAATTTATAGAACTTGGAGTGGATGGTATCGTTACGGATTATCCGGACATTCTGAAAGATATGCATAAAAATGATTAGCCATCAGGTTGCTTTTGTATTTTTATATTGTATGACGAATAGATAATTTTAGATATGATACATTCGAAGAACTACAGGCAAAAGCGCAGGCCGCTGATAGAAAAAATTGCTTTTAATTATCTAAGCAAACTATCGTTGGTAGAAGACCGCAACACACACGAGCCGCATTTATTGAATGTTACAGAGCGAAAAGAAATAAAAAAAATATATAACAACACTTTGTTTTATGCTGCTTTATTTGGTGTATTGGGCGTGTTATGTTTGTACTTGCCCACTTACTATTGGCAAGAGGTGTTTTATGATCATCTGATTTATTTTCCAATCATAAACAAAGAGTTGCCCGTACCCATCATTACTACATTATATGGCCTTGTGTTGTTGTACATAGAGCTTTATGCTCTGTCGGCTGTCAATCTTACAGCCGTGTACAAGATTGCTAAAGTATGCGGCTTCCCTCCGTTGCATGATCCGAAATTTAATGATCACATTGAAGCATTGATGCGCGTGGGGTTGGAAAAAAACGATAAAACCTCGCAATCATACGGAATAAATCCACTACAAGGTGTGTCCAAGGTTAGACTTTTTCTGTTTTTGCTCATCAACCGCCTGAAAGGTACCATCACCAACTATGCTGCCAAATTTATCATCAAAGGATTATTGGGGAGAGTAGCACTGAGACAAGTAATAGATATGACGGGAATACCCGTGTATGCCTTTTGGAATGCTTATGCGGCACATCTGGTTATACACGAAACTAAAATCCGAATTATGGCTCCATATTTGATTCAGTACTATGCAACTTCCATACATCAGCGGTACGGGCAAAACGATGAGTTTCGTGGCATGATATACGAAACTTTACAGTTTATCGCCATCTCTAAACGAAAGTATCATCATAACCATTTTTTGTTGGCTGAAGAAATGCTGAGAAAGTTCAACATACCATTGGTTCATCACTTTGAGTTAGCTCCGGGATACCTGGAAAGAGTGATTAAATTATCTCCCGATGTACGATTGGAAATAGTAAAGTTTATGGCGTTGGGTTTTATCATTGATGGAGATTTCTCCATAAAAGAACGCACAGCGATAAACAAATTGCACAAGCAAAACATTATTCCATTCGGATCAAAAGAAGTGGATCTGTGGGCTAAACGATTTATAAACGGAGAAGGCTTGGAAGGATTTTTTTAGCACAATTGAATTCCTGTTGCTAACTCATACAGGCTTACAATCTGTCCTTTGGGTTTTATTGTAAGTTCGTATGCATATTTCTAAACTATGTCTATTGGGTCACACTGTTGATTGTATTGTTTCATACTCTCACGAGCAAACTCGGTTGAACTTTTGGTATAATATAAATATGTTCAGAGGGTTTTGCAGGCAGAAAAGAATTGCGATTTCAAACTTCATACATCTCTTTACTTAAACCCGGATTTTTCAGTTGAAAATAAAATTTAGCGATACTGTCCCAAAAAGTGTGTAAAGTGAGTTGTTTTTTGAAAGATTAATTAGATTAAAAACTAAAAAAAATTC
>JANWYS010000003.1 GCA_025054875.1 Cytophagaceae bacterium
ATATTAATCTCAGATTATGCATAAAAATAAGGTTAAGATTCATGGCTTCGCCATGTAAGCGTCTGATGTATATGAAGTTCCTTGCTGAAAGATTTGGGCAAACCGTCGTCTTTTGAGGGCAGTGTCGGGTTTTCGAAGGTTCATATTCTCATATGAAGTTGAAAATCTGGAGAGGACTTGCGCGAGGGAATGCCGGCCGATTTCCAATCGGGAAGTTTAGAAGATACAACACGAGACTTTACCCCTCATCCACGCATAAATCTTCCACCAACTTCTCTTCAAACCACCGACAAACCCAATGTTGTACATAGGATGGGAGCCATGGCCTGCAAGGCCAGTACGGAGCTTTAGCGGAGCACCGCAGCAACAGCAGAGTGGCATACAGCCCGGCCCCGCAGGGGCGCGCCCAACGTAAAAAACATTTCGCCACACTTTTCGGCTGATGCGGAATCCGGGTTCAAGCCTGTTTCTGAGGCTGATTAGTAAAGAACTATCCAACAGACAACAGTAATTGCATTCGTAAAGAATCGAATATAAAAAAAAATTGGAGCATCATGACACAAACAAAATCCATTTTCCTGAAAGCTAAGGTTTGCCTTTTTATCCGTACAATACAAAAAATTTAATGCAATACGGCACATATACTACTATATTAGTTCCAAAAATGATGTGATAAATAAAGCCTCTCATACATTAAATGCATGTACCCGCATAATTTTAATTATCTTGCCATATAATAATTATCCGATAAGCATAGGAACGTACTAAAAAATCTAAAGCGGTGTATAAATACATATTTTTCGATCTTGATCATACTCTCTGGGATTTTGATACGAATTGCTCGCTTACATTAGCAGAGCTGTATGAAACATATGAATTGCATAGATTCTCGTTTTCGCTGGATTCTTTCATAAAAACTTATAAAAAGATAAACGCAGAAATGTGGGATGCCTACAATCGGAAGCAACTGAGCAAAGAATCGTTGAGAAGCGACCGTTTTAAAAAAACTTTTGAAGAGCTGGGAATATCTTCAATGGAAGTAGTTCCCTTGATCAATGAAGATTTTCTACGCATATGTCCTGCAAAAGGTTCTGTGTATCCACATACACATGAGATACTATCGTATCTTCAGCAAAAGTATAAAATGTGTATTATCACTAACGGATTTAGCGAAACACAGCATATAAAAATAGCTACATCGGGTTTATACCCATATTTCACACATGTAGTAGAGGCGGAAAAAGTGGGTGTAGCTAAGCCGGACAAAAGAATATTCATACATTGCATGAATCTTTTCAATACACATCCTGAAGAATGCATAATGATTGGAGATGACTTGTACGTGGATATTATAGGAGCACGAGATTCTGGCATTGACCAGGTGTTTGTAAATCGTCGTGCTGTACAACACCATGAGAAAGATATAACGTATGAAATTTCATGCCTTAGTGAATTGCGAAATATTTTGTGACCCTTTATGGTGAAAATTTTAAATTTGATTATTATCCTCAAAAGTTTAGAACATGAGAAATTTCATTTCAGTACATGACGTGACAGACATCAATGAACTGGTACGTTTGGCTCTTGAGCTTAAAAAAAATCCTTATCAACACAAAGACCTGGGACGCAACAAAACCTTAGGCCTTATATTCCTCAATCCCAGCCTACGTACGAGACTGAGTACACAAAAAGCAGCCCTGAATTTAGGTATGAACGTGATGGTAATGAATATGGACAAAGAAGGATGGGCGTTGGAAACGGAAGATGGTGTAGTGATGAACCACACTACTGTGGAGCACATACGTGAGGCAGCTGCAGTAATGGGGCAATACTGCGACATAATTGGTATTCGGGCATTCCCGAAATTGGTAGATCGCGATGAAGATTATGATGAAGATTTTTTTTACAAGTTTATGAAACATGCCGGTGTGCCTATAATAAGTTTAGAAAGTGCAACGTTGCACCCTTTGCAGTCGCTGGCAGATGTAATCACCATAGAAGAAACCAAAACACGGGCGCGCCCTAAAGTAGTGCTTACGTGGGCTCCTCATATAAAAGCGCTTCCGCAAGCCGTTGCTAATTCTTTTGCTGAATGGATGAACCGATGGGATGTAGAATTTGTTATCACGCACCCGGAAGGCTACGAGCTTGCTCCACAGTTCAGAGGTAATGCCAAAATTGAATACGACCAGGATATTGCATTGAAAGGAGCAGATTACATATATGTAAAAAACTGGTCTTCATACGAAGACTACGGCCGTGTACTTACCATGGATAGTTACTGGATGATAGATAATGAAAAATTAGCACTTACCAACAATGCCAAAGTAATGCATTGCCTGCCTGTGCGGAGAGGCATTGAGCTGGCCGATGAAATACTCGATGGCCCTAATTCGCTGGTGATACAGGAAGCCGCAAACCGCGTGTGGAGTGCTCAAGCTGTGTTAAAAAAAATATTGGAAACAAATTTTTAGCTCTATCCTTTTATGGAAAAGTTATATGTAATCAAAATAGGAGGAAACATTATAGAAAGCGAAAATCTTCTGGACCTTTTTTTACAAGATTTTTCAACTCTGAATTACGGTAAAGTTTTAGTGCATGGAGGTGGAAAAAATGCAACGAAGTTTGCCGAAGAACTCGACATCAAATCTATGTTCATTAACGGACGCAGAGTTACGGATAAAAAAACTTTGCGTATCGTTGATGAAGTTTATTCAGGCCTCAACAAAGATATAATCATTAAATTGTTTTACAACGGATGTAAGGCTGTAGGATATACAGGCAAAGAGGATTCCGTCATAAGTGCCACCAAAAGAGGACTATTAGATGGAGTTGACTATGGATATGTTGGCGATATAAACGAGGTAAATGGCGATGCTTTGTATGAAAAAATTCAGCAAGGTTATGTTCCTGTTATGTCGCCTTTAGTGTACGATAGAGAAACAGGCTACAAGCTCAACACCAATGCAGATACAATTGCCTATTTCACTGCAAAAAGCTTAGTGAAGTATTATGAGGTGCACTTGGTTTATTGCTTTGAACTAAAAGGAGTATTGGAAAACATTGAGGATAAAAACTCTGTAATACCTGAGATTACACCATCATATTATGAACAGCTGAAGCAAAAAGGAATAATATCACAAGGAATGATTCCTAAGTTAGATAATGCTTTCGAAGCTATACATGCAGGTGTAAGCAGCGTGATAATATGTAAAGCTGATGATATGAAAAGTATCATCAATGAGGGTGCTTCACTGGGCACAACGATAAGGAAATGAAGGATCATTTTGAGGTATATTCACTATGTCAGTTATCTTTCTGAAATTAAATGAGAGTGAATGATAATGGAGAACAGGCCTGCAATCTTAAAAATAAAATACGCTTATGAAGGAGCTTTTACTTCAATTGTTGAAAGTATAGTTCAAGTTTAGGGTTTTTAACAACCTTAAATGTTTTGCCTTTTGTTTTTTTTCTGATTTCTTCAATTCGTTTATCCAGCTTAGGGTGAGTGGTTAAAAATTCAGGAATATGAGATGCTGTTGAATCGTGTCTGTCTTTTAAATTTTCAAACAAGCTGATCATTCCGTTGGGGTCACCGTTATTTTTTAAAATAAGTTCATAACCGTATTGATCTGATTCGCTTTCGGCCTCTCTGCTGTGTGAGAGTTGCTCAATCATTGCAGCTCTTTCGGCAATTACAGCGAGCATGCCACTGTAATCCTGAAAAACAATAGAAACGAACAAGTATGAGGATAAACTTTTCATAAGAGCTTTTAATGTGTGACGATTTTCTACATGCCCGATTTCGTGGCCTAACAAACCGGTAAGCTCATGATATGATTTCATACTGTCGAGTATAGCGCTAAACACAACAATCTCTCCCCCCGGCAGGGCAAAGGCATTTTTTATATTCTTTTCATCCACTACTGTAATGTGTATGGGATATTCTACTTCTTTTTGCAGTTCGTCATAAAACTTATTGATAACTTCTGTCTTTGTTGAGTCCGTTTTCATGGCCGATACCCAGTTTTCTTTAATTTGCTTTCCGAGTTCTATCTCTAAATGTTTAGGAAAAGCTTCAACAGCGAGCAAAGCAGCCACCGGCAATATGTAAAAGTAAATTATGATGAACAAAGTTATGATTATCGTAGTGCCAACCAGAAAAGACTTCGCACCATGTTTTTTGAATATCAGATATACATCCCTTAGGTATTTAGCATCCGGTTTGCTTTTCTTGATTTCTTCTAAAAGTTCGATATCATCTGTTTCTAAAAACTGGTATGGAAAAGATTTTCCAAATTTTATAATGATTCTTTTTTGTTCTTGACTGAAAGTGTTCACATCTTCATGTGAATACATAATTTTAGAGCCGGTATGGCTCACAATAGTAAAACCCAAGTCGCTTACAGATACCAGCACATCTTGAGGTTTGGTTTGCTTGCCATCGAAATATTTAGCCTTTTTATACATCAATAGAGTAGTGATAAATCCATTTCGTCCATCATTGCTTCGCCAATGGATCCACCCATGTTGAAACGGTCCACTTGGGTTACTTCATCAAAATCTATGTTTGCCATCACATATACATGATTTGCAAAAAAATTATATCTGCGTATGACAGCCCATGGAGTAGCTATACCCAAAGAGAACAAAATTATGAGTGCATTTACAAAAGACAACTTGAAAAAATCCCAGCCTGTAATATTGGCTCTGAGCGTACCGATTTTTTCTCCTTGTATCATGCGTATATTGTTAAAAAAATAATTATAGATATTTGCTCTCCATTTGAAGTAGTATATGTATAAACTTAAACTAACCAGAATGGCTCCCAGAAAATTTAGTTCAAACATTTTGATTCCTTCGGCTGTATATTTGAATTGAATGTTACCAAATCTTGTGGCATCTATCAATTTTCTCATGATTTTGTTTTGCATCCAAACGCGGTATATACCGAGTGTAATTATCATTAGAAAAATGCCTTTTGCAAATTCAGCCAGTATTTCTTTGTAGTTTGATGAATTTGAAAAAAATACTCCTCTCCAGGAAGAGCGTGAGCAGCGGTAGCGCATAGTACCTACCAGAGCTAAAGGTATCGTGAATACGAGTGAAAGAAAATAAATACCCATTATGGTCAAGCCTTCATAGAGGTACCCGGCATCAATTGCCATATTGATTAAAAAGAAGGGCAACACAATTACAGCAAAAGACATCAGCATTCCTCTCACCATCTCATTGCCCGTACCATGAAAAGAAAACCTTGAACCGAGAAATTCAAGATTATTGTAGTGAAACCTCATGATAGCAGCTTTTGCCCATGGGTAGTAAAAGCCCAAGGTAACAATGGTCAGCAATACATTTACGATGTAAATACCAAAATAGTCTTTTACCTGACCATGATAGTGAAAGACTTTACGAGCATTTGTTAGGTCAACTTTGGATGATGTCATAGGTTAACTTTAAATTTGACAGAAATATAACAGAAATATAAATCATGTAACTTGGTTTTCAATGAGATTTCTTTTTAACAAAATGTTTAGCAAGACTATCGAAAGTTTAATATTAAGTTAACATTACTTTTGAAATATTGGGTTTTCAAAAACCAAAAATTCAATCATGAAAAAATACATATTGATTCTTGGCATTGCCTATGTGGCCTGCTCTTGTGGAGGCGGCAACACAACTAATGAAAGTACTAATACGTCCCAGAATGTTAAAGATATACAAATAGACGGCTCCAGCACAGTATATCCGGTATCTTCGGCCATTGCTGAAGAATTTATGAAAGCTGAAACCGGAGTGAATATAACCATCAGCGAATCGGGCTCAGGAGGAGGGTTCAAAAAATTTATACGCCAGGAAATAGATATCGCCAATGCTTCGCGCCCAATCACCAAAAAGGAAGACAGCCTGTGCAAAGCTGCAGGAGTAGAATATCTTGAATTACCTATTGCTTATGATGGCTTAGTGGTAGTTGTAAATCCTAAAAACACCTGGGTTGATTATTTAAAGAAAAGCGAACTGAAAAAAATGTGGGAACCTGCAGCCGAAGGGAAAATAACAAAATGGAGTCAAATACGGCAGGGATGGCCGGACGAAGAAATACACCTATATGGAGCGGGTACCGCCTCGGGCACTTTTGATTATTTTACAGAAGCAATTTGTGGTAAAGCCAAAGCTATTCGTAAAGACTACAATCCCAGTGAAAACGACAATGTATTGGTACAAGGCATCTCTTCAGATAGGTTAGCCTTAGGTTATTTTGGTATTCATTACTATAAAGAAAATTCAAAAATTTTAAAACTTGTTCCCATAGATGATGAGGATGATACAAATGGCAAGGGCCCGATATATCCGAATGAAATCACTGTAAAGAACGGCACATACCAGCCTTTATCCAGACCATTGTTTATTTACGTGAATAAAAAGTCAACCGAACGTCCGGAAGTAGATAAATTTATCCAATATTACCTGGATAGCGCTGCTGTTAAGGTGCCGGAAACCGGATATATTACCCTTAACAAGTCTACTTATGAATTGGTTAAAAAAAGATATTTAGATAAAATAACGGGTTCTCTTTATCTGGATATTAAAACATTAGTGGGTATCAGGCCGGATGAGTTGTATATGTCAGAAGCATCACAAACAGCTCAATAATGAAAAAGAAAGAAATTATAGTAGAGAAATTTTTGTTGGTTTGCACGCTAATCACTGTATTTACCAGTGCCGCCATAATAGGTATATTGCTTTATCAGACGGTATACTTTTTCAGTGAAGTGTCCGTATGGGAATTTTTCACCAATACAAAGTGGACTCCGTTATATTACGTAAAGAACTATGGAGTATTGCCTCTGCTGGCGGGTACTTTTCTTACTACTGTGATATCTTTACTGGTGTCTGTACCATTGGGACTCACCATAGCGATATACTTAAGTGAGTATGCACCAAAACGTTTTCGCGAAATGGTGAAGCCATCTTTAGAAATTTTATCAGCCATACCCACAATAGTGTATGGCTTTTTTGCACTCACGTTTGTCACTCCGCTCTTACAAAACATTTTTCCCCAAATGGCAGGATTTAATGCACTTTCTCCGGGAATTGTGATGGGCATAATGATATTGCCTTTAGTATCTTCATTGAGCGAAGATGCTTTACATGCGGTGCCGCGCTCATTGCGAGAGGCATCTTTGGCAATGGGAGCCACAAGATTTCAAACCTCTTTCAGGGTGGTAATTCCTGCTGCTTTTTCAGGAATCGCCGTATCAGTAATACTAGCCATATCAAGAGCGGTGGGAGAAACCATGATTGTAGCTATTGCTGCCGGGCAACAACCTCAATTTACATTGAATCCCTTTGTGCCCATCAAAACAGCTACTACTTATATCGTAGAAGTATTCAGCGGGGACATTGAGCATGATACCGTTGAATATCGCACTATATTTGCTGTCGGAATGACTTTGTTTGTATTTACATTTATCCTGAACAACATTAGCTATTTTTTAAAAAAACGATTCCAAACTAACCTGTGATTACATTGAAAAACAGACCAAGCGATAAAACACGATTCTATCAATGGCAAGATAAAGTTTTCAAATATTTTGCCTTGTGTTGCACACTCATCGGACTTTTTGTTTTAGCGTTATTGTTGTATAACATACTCAGTGTTGGGCTACACAGGCTCGATTGGAATTTTCTTAATTCTACCTCTTCACAAAGAGCGTCGAATGCGGGTATAAAATCAGCTATGGTGGGTACTGTCTACATTGCCCTTTACACCTCACTTTTTGCTTTACCCATTGGTATATCCGCTGCTATATACTTAGAGGAGTATGCGGGCAAAAATAAATTTACCAACTTTCTTGAAGTAAACATAGCTAATCTGGCTGGCGTTCCATCGGTCATATACGGGTTATTAGGCCTTGAGGTATTTTCAAGAATCATGATGCTTAAAAACAGTATCTTGACTGGCAGCTTAACGTTGGCATTATTAATACTGCCTATCATTATTGTGTCAACCCGGGAAGCATTAAAAAGCGTACCTTACTCACTTCGTGAAGCCTCTTATGCTCTGGGAGCCAGTAAATGGCAAACCATATGGCATCAAGTGCTGCCTGCATCTTCGGGAGGCATATTTACAGGTATTATTCTGGCTCTGTCCAGAGCTATCGGTGAAACAGCACCTCTTATCGTGATAGGAGCGGTAGTCTTTATCAAAACTGTGCCCAACTCAATCATGGACAAATTTACCGTGTTGCCCATACAAATCTTTCACTGGATATCACAACCACAAAAAGCATTTGCTGCCAATGCCGCAGCAGGAATCATAGTCTTGCTACTCATAACATTTTTGCTTAATGGCATAGCAGTGTACCTGCGTTATCGTTGGCAGAAAAAAATTAAATGGTAAACTTGAACTAATTCTATGTCTCAAAAAATTGAAGTAAAAAACGCAAACGTATATTATGGCATGGAACATGCCCTAATTAATGTATCCATGAACATAAAAGCAAACACCGTAACCGCTTTGATAGGCCCCTCCGGATGCGGGAAGTCCACCTTTCTCAGATTGTTTAACCGAATGAACGACCTCATAGAAAATTGCCGCGTGGAAGGCCAGATATTGGTGGATGGACAAGATATATATAATCCTAAAGTAAACGTAAACGAACTTCGCAAATCTATCGGAATGGTATTCCAAAAACCCAATCCGTTTCCCAAATCTATATATGAAAACGTAGCCTATGGGTTGAAGGTGAACGGAATAAAAGATAAACGATTGATAGAGGAAAAAGTAGAGCAATCCTTGAAACAAGCAGCTCTTTGGGATGAAGTAAAAGATAAATTGAAAAAATCCGCACTTGCACTTTCCGGAGGCCAGCAACAACGCTTGTGCATAGCGCGTGCATTGGCTGTATCTCCCTCTGTACTTCTTATGGATGAACCGGCTTCCGCCTTAGATCCCATATCCACTATGAAGATTGAAGAGCTCATCTTCAACCTTAAATCTTCATATACCATTCTCATCGTGACCCACAATATGCAGCAGGCCACACGCACCAGCGACAAGACAGCATTTTTTTACATGGGTGAATTAGTTGAATACGACGACACCCGAACTCTATTCACCAACCCTAAGTTTGAACGCACTCAAAACTACATAACCGGAAGATTCGGATAATCAACAGTTTTTTGTTATTAATTTTTTATTGCCAATCAAATACTTACAAAAGAAATTTTAATAATTTCGAAACCTTAATAAAAAACGTATTTGGGTAGTTTGCCGTTATATCTAATAAACATCATCAGAAAACAACTTTTAAAATGAACATCCTTGAAGCAGAAATTGGCGAACTTAAAACTCAACTCATCAACATGACCTTACTGGTGCGCGGTCAATTGGAAAAAGCTATTTCTGCTTTCTACAGCTTTGACAAAAACCTGGCAAAAGAAATTATTAAAAATGAAAAGCGCGTAAATGGAAGCGAAATCGTAATACATGCTAAAAGCGAACATATACTGGCCTTGTTCAATCCGGTAGCCATTGACCTGCGCTTTGTAGTGGCTTCTTTGAAAATGGTATCCGATCTGGAGCGCATCGGCGACAATGCAAAAGGAATAGCTCAATTCATCATTCGCTGCGAAAAACCATTTGATGAAGAGCTCATCCGGGCTTTCAGGTTTCGTGAAATGACCGACACCACCCTAGACATGCTTTCTATCCTCTGCGAGTCATTTGAAACCGACGACACACAACTGGCAAGATCTCTTTTCGGCCAAGACGAATTACTTGACGAAATCAATGTAAATGCAAACTTTGTACTTGCTGACTATGTAAAAAAACAAAAAGATACAGAATCCATACTGCAAGCCATTTATTTTCTCTCCATCATCAGAAAAATGGAGCGCACCGGAGATTACATTACCAATGTAGCCGAAGAAATAATATTTTACGTAAAAGCTAAAGTATTAAAACATAAACGTAAACACCTGTCTAAATTCGGAGACTCAATGGATGAATGACCAGGCATTCTTAAGTATAGTAAAAAATTTTGTCCCTTTACCCTCGTTGCGTTATTGCTACGATTTATGGCTACAACATCCTTTTCAGTTGGTCATTAAGAAAAAGAGAAATTCCGTATTAGGCGATTATACTTTTAATCCTACATCCTTCAAGCATACCATCACTATAAACGGAGATTTAAATCCATACTCATTTTTAATAACCTACCTTCATGAGATTGCTCACCTTATCACGGGTTTACGCTACGGATACAACGTGAAGCCACATGGTGAAGAGTGGAAAAATTGTTTCAAAGAAATTGTTTATCCCATACTTAAAGAAGAGGTTTTCCCGCCCGATATCATACATCCGCTTTTTGAATACATCATAAACCCTAAAGCAACCTCATGTTCAGATATTGCCTTACTGAAGGCGTTGAGTAAATACGATACCGTAACTCTTTATTTCCTTTCGGATGTAAAGGAAGGAACTACTTTTCGGTTCAACAAAAAATATTACGTCAAAGAATCAGTGCTACGCACAAGAGCCATTTGTATGGAACTCAAAAGCAAGAAAAAATATTATGTGCCACTGAGCGCACAAATAGAAATCATTCAATATAGTATGTTTTCGTAACTTAGGTAGATATTCCCAATAGTGTGAAAGTGATGTGAGTTTTACTTGACATAACTTTTCCCAATACATAAACACATTTTATGCATTAGAATTATGTATTGGACTTTCGTTGCCTTTTGTGTAAATATTTTTCTGTTGGATATTATGTGAGGGAGAAAGTATGTTAACCTACTCTTAGTTTTTGTCCTACTTTCAGTTTGTCGCCAGGCAGGTTATTCATTTTTTTTAATTTTTCTATTGGTATGCCTCCGTATTTTTTAGATATGGTCCAAAGAGTATCACCCGGCTGTACGTAGTGGTATTTAGCATTTGTGGCAGATGATTGAGAGGAATAGCTGTTTGCAGCAGCCTTATTACCACTACCGGACGATGTTTTATAAATGAGAAGTTTTTGCCCTACACTTACGTAATTGTTTTTCATTCCATTCCAGATTTTAATTTGATTTATAGTAACTCCATATTTTGAGGCGATAAGGCTGAGGGCTTCGCCCTTTTTCACCGTATGATAGAGCTTTGTGGTATTTCCCGTTGAGGTAGCATAAGTGCCGGAATATTTTATCTTGCGGGTGGTATGTACAGTCTCTATCACAGGGGGTGCTTTTTTACATAAAGAGAGTATCTCTTCTTTTCTCATTAAAAAATCTGCCATGCGATCGGTGGGAATACGTATCGTGTAGCTCATGTGTGCGGGCAAGATGTTCGTACGTATGGCAGGATTTAGTTTAACAAAATCTTCATAACATAGATTAAGTTCTTTGCACAGAATATTGAAATTTACAAAGCCGCTTACGGTAATGGTGTCGAAATTTATGGGGTAGTGTATAGAATCGGGGTACATGTTGTGGTCTTCCAGGTGATTCATGAGGTAAACTACCGCTACATACTGAGGCACGTAGCCGCGTGTTTCGCGAGGTAAGTAGTTATATATTTCCCAAAACTTTTTCTTGTTGCCTGACAGGCGTATGGCTCTGTTTACATATCCCGGTCCGCAATTGTATGCCGCCATGGCCAGTTCCCAATCGTTGTACATGCTGTACAACCAGTTCAATAATTTACATGCTGCTTCTGTTTCTTTATATAAATCAAGCCGTTCGTCAATGTATTCATTAACCTTCAATCCAAATTGCCTTCCGGTAGCAGGCATAAATTGCCATAAACCTGCCGCTCCGGCCACTGACACTGCAAATGGGTTTAAGCCTGACTCCACAACGGCCAGGTACTTTACCTCATCCGGTATGCCATACTTTTTTAACATCTCTTCAAATACCGGAAAGTATAAATGACGGCGGCTTTCCATTGTAGTAAGATAACTGCGATGACGTATAGAAAAATAATCAATAAAACTACGCACCGTGCCGTTAAATGTCAGACACACATCTCCTTCAAGGCATGAGAGACGATCTTCTATCACATAATTGGGTTCATTCGGTACATAATCTTTGGGATATAGCCTTGAAGGGGAATTTTCCTGAGGCATAAAGAGTTGAGCCTTCCCCGGAAAACTTTGAAAAGGCAGGCTATCTATACATTCCTCATATTGTGCATATGCCACAGTGGAGAGAGTACAAAGAACCAGCAATAACATTTTATGATTACAGAGCCCTATGTTACCTCTGGTGTGCATAATCAGTTAGTTTGTAGTTCAAGCATATATTTTGAAAATGCCAACAACTCTTGTTCTGCAAAAGATTTTGTCATTAGCTGTATGCCTATGGGCAAGCCATTTGAATCGCAACCGTTAGGTATGGATATTGCTGGCAGTCCACAAAGATTTGCTTGTACAGTGAATAGGTCTGCCAAGTACATTGACAACGGATCACCTTCATGCTCTCCAATTTTAAAGGCAACCGTTGTAGTGGTAGGAGTAATGAAGAAATCGTATTGACTCAGGATACGGTCTGTTTCTTCCTTAATCAATCTTCTTACTTTCTGGGCTTTGGTATAGTAGGCATCATAGTACCCCGCACTGAGAACAAATGTGCCCAGCATAATTCTTTTTTTCACCTCCTTACCAAAACCTTGCGAACGTGTTTTTTTGTACAAACTTACCATATCTGTAGCCCCCTCTGCTCTGTATCCGTAGCGTACACCATCGTATCTCGACAGGTTAGAGCTGGCTTCTGCAGTGGTGAGGATGTAATAAGTGGGCAGTATGTAATCGAGCAACTTAAATTGCACGGGCTCAACAATATGGCCTTGCTTTTTCAGAAGTTCCAGTGCCTTGAGCGTGTGTTTTTTAATTTCATCGCTCACACCTTTACTCTCAACGCTTTCGCGCAGATACCCTATTTTATACTTTTTTGATGTTTTGAGCATCTTTGTATACTCAGGAACTTCTCTTGAAGATACCGTAGAGTCATAATCATCTCTGCCGGCTACCACTTCCAGCAATAACGCTGCATCTTCAATGCTGCGAGTTATGATGCCTATACAATCGAAAGAAGAAGCATAGGCGATAAGCCCATACCGCGATATGCGGGAATAAGTGGGTTTTAACCCTATGATTCCACAAAAGGCTGCTGGTTGCCGCACGGAGCCTCCTGTGTCAGAGCCTAATGAAGCCAAACATAAATCAGCCTGTACAGCCGCTGCCGAACCTCCTGAAGACCCACCCGGCACACGGCTATTGTCAACATCGTTGAGTACAGGGCCAAATGCCGAATTTTCGTTTGACGAACCCATTGCAAACTCATCACAATTCTGACGGCCTATAATGATAGCATCTTCATCTATCAAGCGCTGCACGGCTGTGGCGTTAAATTTCGATTTAAAACCATCTAATATCTTGCTGGAAGCTTGCAGTCTATGGTCTTTGTGGCATAATACATCTTTAAGTCCTACCACCATACCGGCCAGGCGGCCTGCCTTGCCGGCTGCTATTTTCTTATCTATTTCTTCAGCTTTTGCTAATGCCTCTTGTTCGTACACCTCTAAAAAGGCATTCAGTGATGATTTTTTTTTGATGTTGCTCAGATAATATCGGGTGAGTTCAACGCAAGATGTTTTTCCTGCATCTATATCTTCCCTGATTTCTTGTAATGAGTGATAGCGTTTCAAGAAACTACGAATTTTTAGATTCTTCCAACCCCTTGTTCACCTCGTCTTTTATTTCTTTAGTAGCGTCTTTAAATTCGCGTATGCCGCGTCCCATACCTCTTGCTAACTCCGGTATTTTCTTGGCTCCGAAAAGTAACAATAACACAAGCACGATGAGAAACAACTCTTGCGGACCCATTCCTAAAAACAACAGTATTTTTTCCATAATGTAATAATTTATATTTACAAAGATAAGGAAATATTGTCAGGGCTGCAACTTGACAGATGAAGATTCTACCCCTTAAAAATTTACTTTTCAAATTGTTCATTCCATCTGTAACTGCTTTTGGTTGTATAATCTCGTATACCAACCGATGCATATCATCAAACACCTCTTTCAAATCCTCATTACATCGTCTCTGACACACAAAAATGGTATAAAAAATCCAGCAAGGATGAAGCTGAAACTTTAAGAAAGTTACCTATTTCGAAAAATTCAGAAAAGCACATTTTAACTGAGTCTGCGCATTTAGCGGAGAAGTGTGTGGAATGTTTTTTCATGCAGGGCGCGCCCCTGTGGGGCCGGGCTGTCCGCCACTCCGCTCTCGCTTCGGTGCTCCGCTAAAGCTCCGCACTGGCCGTGCCGGCCATGGCTCCCATCCCTCGCGCAAAGTTCTCTCGAGCTTTTTCAGATTAGTAAGAAAATGTGAGAAAATTCGACGAAATCCGGGCGCCGCCCTTTAGGGCGGCGCCCGGAACTAAATCTTTCAAGAAAAAAACCACCCCATCGTCCTTTGCCATTGAGGTTAGAATGAATATAACACAAATTTAACTTGTCCTTTCAGCCTAAGATATATTCATTAGCGTATTTTGTAGCGGAAACAAACACTGAATCACAATTACAGCATCTGTACTGTTTGTGTCAATTACATCATGTATACCATGGTTTTGCCATGCCCAAACTATTGGTACATTTACTTCAGTTAATCCTAACGGAAGAAACCAATTACTAAACATACCTTCTACTCATAAGTTTCAACGCATTACGCGAACTGGAAACAGTTTGACATTTGGAGGTACCCTTGGAAGCACACTTGACTTTACAGGATATATCCCTAAGTCTGGCAGCAGCAGCAATGGGTACTTATCCATAAGTTCAGAAACTACTCCGGCTGCATGTGCCATATTTGATATAACCTTAAATGGTGCCACGGGACTTTGGGGTATCAACACTTCTGGCAACGTCAACTTTACTGGTTTTGGCAGCACATCAAGATTTTGCTCCGGTGGCGTTATGCCTTGGGGTACAGTGGTGGTATCTGAGGAAAGTTTCACCACCGGCGATGCAAACGGCGATGGTTATCAAGATGTAGGTTGGCATATAGAGATAGACCCCGCAACGCGCACGGTAGTGCCCAAAGATGGCACCGGATTCGGTGGCAATGATAAAGCTTGGGCTATGGGCAGAATGACTCATGAAAATATATGTGTTCGTAGTGATCAGAAAACTTTCTATTATGGTGTAGATGACGGAACTTATGGCTTTATATTCAAATTCGTAGCAACTAACCCTGCAAATATGAGCAGTGGTACACTCTACGTGCTGGATATGGATGGTACTCCCGGCACCACGGGAGTGTGGGATGTAGTACCCAACACTACAAAAGCTGAACGCAATAATGCGATGACTACTGCTAATTCATTGGGAGGGTACAATTTTGATGGTGTGGAAGATGTGGAGATAGGCCCCGACGGCAAGGTATATTTTACTTCAAAAAACACAGGCAGAATATATCGCTTCAGAGATCTTGGCGCTACGGTAGACCAGTTTGAAACATATGTACAAAATTTGAATTACGACGTAGATGGCCCAGGGCCTTTCCCTCCTGAAGCATGGGGTACCGGAAACGATAACTTAGCATTTGACGGAGAAGGCAACCTGTGGGTACTGCAAGATGGGGGAGAAGACCATATATGGGTGGTTGGAGCTTCTCATGTGCCTACCGGACCTCACAACGTGCGTTTGTTTGCCACTACGCCTGATGGGTGTGAACCCACAGGCATTACGTTCACTCCAGACCATAGGTATTTGTTTGTTTCTTTTCAAAATCCAAATGCTACTAATACTGCTTCTCAAACTGATGCAGCAGGAGCTTCCGTTGTGTTTAATACCAGTACTACTGTAGTTATCGCAAGAGGTGAGTTTTTAGGAGTACCTTTACCCGTTGAATGGAGCAGTTTTGATGTTTCTATGGTCAATCAGGGAGTGGGAGTGGCTTTGCAATGGTCAACCACAGCGGAGAGAAATAACAATTTATTTGAAATAGAGCGTAGCGAAAACGGTTTGCAATTTGAAAAAATTGGAGAAGTAAAAGCTGTAGGCAATACTAATGAAATAAGCGCTTACGAATTTATTGATAAAAAAATTCCAACAGCTGATAACATCTATTACCGATTGAAACAAGTAGACAACAATGGGGTATACAGCTACTCAGCCGTACGTCAGATTTCGCCAAATAATCTGGCGTCATTGAAAATAAATACTCTATTCCCTAATCCTGTCACTCATGAAGTACAACTCGAAGTATCGTCTGATAAAGATGAAAAAGTTAAAGTTGAGATATGTGATATGGAGGGAAAATTAGTAATGGCGTTTTTTGTAGATATGAAAAAAGGCAACAACAAATTTTCCATAAAAGCAGATGAATTGAAGGCAGGAATATATTCACTTACTCTTACCGGCACCAATCATAAGGAATCACGTGTTTTTATAAAAAAGTAAGAAATTAATTCACAAGATGGATTATGAATTCATGCCACACATCACTGTGCACCGTAATGTGTGGCATGTGTAAAAGGTTTTATTTATCGTCAGTAGAAGCCAAAAATTTTCGTTCCCAAAAACTCTGTAGTTGAATTTAGAAAGATGGCCAATACTAATTTTGACAACTTCAGATTTACATATCCACATAAAAATGTAAATTGCGTAATGACAGGGTTGATATTCATACATAAATGTATTTACGCAAGCACGTTTTTTTCTTATCGTTGAGTACACTCTTTACTACTTTAGTTCTTGCTCAAGGGCAAGTACTCGATAGAATAATAGCAAAGGTTGATAACCATATAGTGCTTCAATCAGAGCTTGATTTAGCATACGCACAATTTGTGGCCTCTTATGACGGCCTTTTGCCGGACGATACACGCTGTCGTGTGTTGGAAACACTTATCATCAATAAGGTACTTTTAGCCAAAGCAGAAATAGATTCTGTGGTAGTAGACCGCCAACAGGTAGATGAGCAGCTGAATCGAAGAATGGACTATTTTATAGCTCAAATAGGCTCTGCCCAGCGTCTTGAAGAATACTACGGAAAAACAATAGATGAACTCAAAGCAGATCTTCGTAAGCAGGTAAAGGAACAAATGATAATACAAAAAATGCAGGAGAACATAACCGGTAAAATAAAAGCCACTCCGGCCGAAGTAAAGAAGTTTTACAACGATATCCCCAAAGATAGTCTTCCATTCTTTTCTACAGAAGTAGAAGTAGGACAAATCGTAAAAAAAGCTATCATAAACGATGAACAAAAGAGAGAAGCAAGAAGGAAATTAACAGAAATAAAATTACGTATTCTCAATGGCGAGGATTTTTGCAACTTTACCATATATTCCGAAGATCCGGTATCGGCAAAAAAATGCGGTGAATTAGGATTCTTCAAAAAGGGTGAGTTAGTACCAGCCTATGAAGCGGCAGCCCTGAAATTAAAGCCGGGAGAAATATCTGATGTAGTGGAGACGGAGTTCGGATTCCATCTTATACAACTCATTGAGCGTCGAGGTCTCGAATACAATACGAGGCACATTCTCATAAAAGCTAATTCATCAAAAAAAGACATCAACGCTTCTATCCAGTTTCTGGATGACCTGCGCAAAAAAATTTTAGCCGACAGTATAAGCTTCGAAAAAGCTGCACGCGAATACTCTGACGATAAAGTAACCAGTGCAAACGGAGGATGGTTTCAAGACCCCAATACAGGCGACATTCGCATACCCATGGAAAATATAGATTCAGACATATTTTTTATAATTGATACTATGAAGGTTGGAACAATTTCTCCTCCCATAACTTTTAAACTGCCGGGCGGTGAGGACGCCGTGCGATTGGTTTATTACAAACTAAAATTACCACCTCACCAAGCCAATCTGAAAGACGACTATCAGAAAATCTACAAGGCTTGTCTTGAAGAGAAAAAAAACAATGCCATTAATCAATGGTTTGATAAAACAAAATCCGAAGTTTTTATTGAAATAAATCCCGATTACAAAAATTGTCCTATATTAGAAACACAGTAGATGATTTATGGAAACATTAAAAAATGATGTTGAAACAGCAAACGAACTTTTTGAGAAATATTCTCAATTGAAAAAGGAAATATCAAAAGTAATTATCGGGCAAGAAGAGATTATCCGGCTGGTGCTTACGGCTATATTTTGTCAAGGGCATTGCCTGCTGGTTGGCGTACCAGGATTAGCAAAGACACTTTTGATTAATACCATCTCATCCGCACTAAATCTTCAATTCAAGCGTATCCAGTTTACTCCTGACCTAATGCCCTCTGATATATTGGGATCTGAAACGCTTGATATAAACCGGAATTTCAAATTTGTAAAGGGACCGATTTTTGCAAACATCATACTTGCCGATGAGATAAACCGTACTCCACCCAAAACTCAATCTGCTCTGTTGGAAGCTATGCAAGAGCATTCTGTAACTATTGCCGGACAAATCTATTCATTAGATAAACCTTTTTTTGTACTTGCTACTCAAAACCCAATTGAGCAAGAAGGCACTTATCCACTTCCCGAAGCTCAACTCGACCGCTTCATGTTTAACCTCAAAGTTGAATATCCTACCTACCGTGAAGAAGTAGAAGTGGTAAAGAGAACAACTTCTCAGAATCATACTTCTGTACAACCGGTCTTGAATGCCGAACAGATTATCAGTTTTCAAAGACTGGTTCGCAATGTACCCGTAGCCGACAACGTGATAGAATACGCTGTATCGTTGGTAAACAAAACACGACCTCATACCGCTAATGCTTCTCCGTTAGCCACGCAATATCTGGAGTGGGGGGCAGGCCCAAGAGCCTCTCAATTCCTTGTTCTCGGCGCTAAATGTAACGCCCTGTTGAACGGCAAATATTCTCCTGATGTGGAAGATGTTCAGTCTATAGCCAAGCCAGTGCTCAGGCATAGAATAGTGCGTAACTTTAAAGCTGAAGCAGAAGGTATCACTGTGGATGAAATCATAGACAAGTTGTTATAACAAGCAGGAAAGTGAAATTAATCCCATTTTATACAGTAGAAAAAATTTGAATTCGTAAAACTACAGAAGTTGCTACGGATGAATGGATTGGTAAGAGACATTGGCAAATGTCTATGCATTAGTAAGAGTTCATCGAAATTCGGACAACCATGCTTCTATTTGCATAAAACGGGTTAAAACGGATGGGCAAAAGCTAATCAATTTAGTGTTCCTCGTTATCGCAATGAAATGATGTGCCTTTATTCAATCTGGCTTTTTTATATTGTAAAACTAAAGAACGATACGTTTTTGCACTACAAACTTTAGAGAGGCTGTAGGGGAAGGAGTCGAACCTCCAAGGGGCAGTTAGCCACAGGACAAGAATTAATTTTTGTGGTCAACCCAATATCCTGCGTTTATCCCGTTATCCCCACCCTCGAGACAGGAGGGCATGGCTGCCAGTTTCATCACCCTACAATTAATTCAATATTCCTCATGAATACCGGCAACAAAAGTACGAAGCATTTCTGAGTATTCAAAAAAAATCAATGAAATTTATTTTATATTGAATATTTCATAAAAAAACACCATTTTAATTGAAAAAATATTAAAACAACAGACCTTATGGCTGCGGATAATTATCAGATTGACAACACAGATATGCAGATACTTCGCTGTCTGATGAAAGATGCCACCACGCCTTACACTGATATTGCCAAACAGCTCAATGTATCGGGAGGAACTGTACATGTGCGAATGAAAAAACTAATGGATGCCGGCATCGTCAAAGGAGCTACTCTAAACATTGATTACACAAAGCTTGGGTATGATATTACGGCATTTATAGGCATATATCTTGAGAAAAGTTCTTTTTACGATCGGGCAGCTAAAGATTTGGCCAAGATACCCGAAGTAATTAATGTGCATTATACCACAGGCAACTACAGTATGTTTGCGAAAATTATCTGCAAAGACACCAATCACCTACGCCAGGTGCTGCACGACAAAATTCAAAAAGTAAGCGGCATAGAACGTACGGAAACACTCATTTCATTGGAAGAAACTATTAATAGAAATATAAAGTTGTAATAACAATGACACCTCACCTTCGCTGACAACATACCTTGCCATGCAATGCCTGTGTTGAATAGTCTTTCTGAAATTACTTTCTGTGATGTCCGGTATGAGCATTATGTATTTAGGTACGTTTCATGAAGGAGAGTCTTTGCTCTCAGAACTTCACTGGTTTGGTTCCATTGCATATCATAAGAAGACGTAAACTGTTGAGCGATGCTACTTCATATCCTCAGTATGGCTCTGAACCCTCGCGAGGCGTAGTACGATTCTGCACCATTGTGATAGGTGAAAACTTGATTATAGCGGCGGTCGCAAAATAGTGCGCCACCGAGTTTTCTGATGCTTTCAGGGGTAAATATCCAGCTGGAAGTTTTTGTATCAAAATTTCCTAAGGTTTGTAAATATCTGTATTGATCTTCATTCAAAATTTCAGTACCCATATTGGTTGCCATCTCCATGGCACTGGTTTCAGGTTTGTTCTGTTTTCTGGATTTCAAGGCTGCATCATCATAACATATACTACGCCTGCCTGATGGACTTTGCTCACTGCAATCAAAAAAAATAACTTCGTTTGTTTCTTTGTCAATGCCTACTACATCAGGTTCTCCGCCGGTGCGTTCCATTTCGCTAAGCGACCAAAGTTTTTCCGGATTTGAAAGTATTCTTTGCTCCACAAAACTCCACTCTATGTTCTTATGCCGGTTCATATTTTTTTCGAAGCGTTGTTTTATGGTATTTATGAGGCCTTGTGCGTCTATAATTTTCTTTGCGTTCATAAGAGGAGAACAATACAAATGAATTTGCTAAGTGGCTCATCGTTTAAACCACTCAGCGTACATAACGTAGTTGTTGGATATACGCATATTAATATCGGCGAATATCTCGGGACTTACTTCTTTAACTTTTTTTGCGGGCACGCCGGCATAAATGGAGCCGCTTTCTATTCTCGTGTTTTCCAGCACTACAGCACCGGCTGCTATGATTGAATTTTTTTCTATGTATGCGTGGTCCATCACAATTGAACCCATGCCAATAAGCACATTATCTTCCACACTACATCCGTGCACTATAGCTCTGTGTCCTATGGATACGGAGTTACCTATTGTTGTTGGGGCTTTTTGATATGTACAGTGAATCACGGCGCCATCCTGCACATTTACTTTGTTGCCTATGCGAATGTAGTGTACATCGCCACGTACTACGCACCCAAACCAAAAAGTGCAATCATCCCCTGTCACTACATCGCCTACTATCGTAGCATTGTCGGCAATAAAGTTGTTTTTTCCGAATAACGGATGTTTATCTTTTACCGGTAATATCAGTGGCATCTAAATCAGATTATATGTCGGTAAATATATATGGATTTTATGTAATGAAAAATGGTCATACAGCAACTTGTAAATACGATTCCTAAATGCCTCATCTGTTATGCAGATCGAAATAAAATTACTCAATCGCTCAATAGTTTTTTGATTGTGCATTCAAACTGCTACGGCTATATGAGTTCAGTTTATCATCAAGAAGTTTGAATTCGTAAAGTCATGCAGCAGGTGTTGGCCATACAACGAAATCAATTACATACCACGTGTAATGGATCATGAGAATCTCGTTTTATCAATCAGACAGAGGCTTTTGCTGTTTTTTATCATCCACAAATTATCAACCTGTTATCCTCATAATATTTTTTACACTTTATTTGAGGTATCTTTGGAGTCCTTTTCTCATATAATAGAGCACACAATGAAAAGATTGTTAAGTTTTTTTTCAAGAAAAAAACCGCAGCATAAATCCGGTACAAACAGCCATCTTCATACATACCGGTTAAAAGGATATACTGAGGAAGAAATGTTTGGCAAAGAAGATGTAAAGGAAATCATAGACGATTTTGAAAAAGCTGTGAAATATCTTTCTGTGCGCATATATAACAAAGACTACATATTGTCTTTTAAGCATGATGAATTAGTATACAGAAAAGACCTTGAAGGTACGGTAACCGTATTGGTGCTTGACCTGCCACACTCTGTAGAAAGCCTGCTACGTATGAACGTAGAAAAGTGGAGCAAAAACGACGATGAGCTTTTTGCAATAGCTATACAAAATGTTGCAGAAAAATATAAAAGAGAGGTAGAAAAAACCGACCAAATATTTTATACCCTCACCGGAGATGATGTGTTTATTACTTCTTCTGTATTTCATCTTTCTTCTTACCCCGCTCTGATGGGTAAGTATGGAGCAATATTTTGTATACCCACACGACATATACTACTGGTATGCCCGATAAGCAGTGATCTAGATGCGGAGGTATGTCTCCAACTAATGATACCTCTTGCCGATAAAAAAACGGAAGAAGATGCAGAAAACGCCATTACCAACAACCTGTTTTGGCACTATAATGGAACGAATGAACTCATCTACACCTATTATCTGCCTAATCGTTTAAAGTATGTATTGCCGCCGGACCTGGAAGAAATGATTTATTAATTGCTTGAGATACTCGAAGGTAAATGAATGCTTTCGTTTAAAGTCTTAGCCGGATAGTCTGCAACAAAAGGTTTACAAACTATATTGGGTTAAACACATTTTATACAAAAGAGACATTGGTTTCAGAATATCAAATTCATTGTTTCTAATGCATGGGATCAGAAGATGTAGCTTTCAACAATTTTGCAAACGGTAAGTTATCATGACGGGTAAATAAAATTCTGCATAAATAGGCTTATACATGTGTGTATGTTACTGGTGTGCACAAAGTTGCATATTCCCTGCCAGGGATAGAACGGAAAGCCCGCAGCATAGCGCGGGTTCTGTGCCTGGGCTGCGAGGACTTGCAGTGATAGCCCGGCCGCCGGCCTGCGAATTCCATACAAAAGATGCTGAAATATAGCAACAGGGTAATTTGTACTTGCTATACACCGCATATCATATGATAAGGCCGACGGGGCGGTATGAAGGAAATAATAACTCTCATCATACACCTGTACAATGTTCTATTTCAAACCACCTGAATTGTTCTTTTATGAAGCATTTTTTGTACCTTGTTGCGCTTTCGATGTCAGAGTATAAGAACAATTATGCAATACAGAAAATTCGGAAAAACAGGGTGGCAAGTCAGCGAAGTAGGCTACGGCATGTGGGGTCTTGCGAGCTGGAAGGGTTCGGATGAACGTGAGTACATGGCTGCATTAGATATGGCTGTGGAAATGGGATGCAATTTTTTCGATACAGCGTGGGCATATGGCGCCGGTCTCAGCGAGCAAGTATTGGGAAAAATCATTAAAAAACACGATACCTCAAAATTGTATGTAGCCACCAAAGTACCTCCTAAAAATAGGAAATGGCCGGCTTTAGGTGAGTATACCTTGCAGGATTGCTATCCGTACGAACATATTATAGAGTATACAGAAAAAAGTTTGAAAAACTTAGGTGTGGATACAATTGACCTGCAGCAGTTTCATACATGGCACGATAACTGGGCATATCAAGATGAATGGAAAGAAGCTGTAATAAAATTAAAAAAAGAAGGTAAGATACAACACATGGGAATAAGCGTGAATCGCTGGGAGCCGGAAAACTGCCTGAAAGCGCTTGATAGTGGTCTCATTGATTCTATACAAGTGATATATAACATTTTTGACCAGGCGCCGGAAGATGCATTATTTCCGGTATGTGAGCGATTAAATATAGCCATCATAGCACGTGTGCCTTTTGATGAGGGAACACTTACGGGAACTCTCACAAAAGATACAGTTTTTCCTGAAGACGATTGGCGAAGCACGTATTTCGTTCCTGAAAATTTAATACCTAGTGTGGAGCGTGCCGATAAATTAAAACCTCTTGTGCCTTCCGGAATGACTATGGCCGAAATGGCTCTTAGGTTCATTCTGCACAACAAAACGGTATGCACCGTCATACCCGGTATGCGTACTACAAAAAATGTGAAACAGAATATGGCCGTAAGCGACAACGTATCACTTCCTATGGGTTTAATTAATGAATTGAAAAAACATCGTTGGGACAGGACTCCCACAAGCTGGTCGCAGTAATACTATCATCAAGACATCAGCAGTTGCAATTTTATATTTCACAAAATACCGGTTAGTGGCCGGCTAATGCGTTTTTACATAGCGTTTCTTTTTTGCTCTTACTTTTTTCTTGTCCTTTCTCATCTGTTTGTTGTGGCGTCTATCAGCTTCTCTTCTTGTTATCTCATCTTTTTTTCTTTTAGCTTCTACTTCTTTCTTTTTTTTCTTGAGATTTTTCTTGTCTTCTTTCGTCATTTTTTCCTCTTGTCCTTTTTTAAAGTCGGCTTCCAAATCTTCTTGAGTTCCCATACCTTTTGCTTTATTTTTCCTCTGTTTGCCCTCCGATTGTGCCACCGAATGATGTTGAATCAATAACAGAAAAAACAAAAAAATTGCCATGAGTATCATTCTTTTCATAACCTGTGTTTTTTTTTGAAGTATTATATAGTGAATATACGAATCGTTTGTCTAAATTTCATCGAAATTGAAAAAGATGAAAGTGATGAAAATAAAATTTTTTATTTCCCTCACCGTATGGGCTATATCCGTTCAATCAGGCCGGAGTCAATATACATCGTTGCTGTGGGAGGTTCATGGAAATGGTATTAAGAACAAATCATATTTGTATGGAACTATACATATAAAAGACAAACGCGTGTTTGAACTTAAGCCCTCTGTAAAACGAGCATTCAAGAAATGCAAAGCTTTTGCAGGCGAGGTCATTTTGAGTAGCGATTCCATGATGATGATGGCAGAATACATGCTCATGCCGCCCGGAAAGCAACTTAGCGATATGATGAGTAAAGAAGATTATGAAAAAGTATTGGAAAAGATTAATGAAAAATTTAAAGAATTATCTTTTATCGCTAACATGATTAAACCTATCTACCTGGGCATTTTACTCGGGTATGAAGAATTCCCCGAATCTATGCCCTATAGCTTAGACGAGCAACTGCAAATAGAGGCTGAAAGTAATAAAAAGAAAATATTCGGCCTGGAGTCAATTCGTGAACAATTGGAAACACTCAACAGCATGCCAATGGAAGATCAAATAAAAACTCTCATAGAACTGGTAAATAATGATGATGAAAAAAATCAAATGTTCGATTCGCTCGTGCAGATATATCTTTCTCAAAATTTAGATTCTCTCTACAGCTTTGTAATACAAAGCGAATATTTGTCAAAAGAATTCAACCTCGTGTTACTAAAGAATAGAAACATAAAAATGACAGAAAGAATAGAAGCTATTATTAAGAAACATGGTACATTTATAGCTGTGGGAGCTGCTCATTTGCCGGGCGAATACGGATTAATTGATTTGTTGCGTAGTAAAGGTTATGTGGTGAAACCCGTGTATTAAAGACATGTAAGAGATAATAAAATATTCAGACAGGTAGTAAAAAGTTTTACAGTAATATAAAATTCTCCCAGGTTCTTGTTCTGACTGATTTAAGAAATACAATGCTTGATGTCATTAACATGCATAAGGTGAACGTTTTTTGATTATGCTGATCTGACAGTAACCATATGCCATAGGTATAAGGTTTAATAACAATTTACATATATCTCGGCGATGGGAATAAGTTTAGAAAAATAACGCTTCTGCTAACCCTATTTTATGCTGCAGGGACGTTCGTTAGAATCGCATAGAGTGCTTACTTACGCATAGCAACATAATAAAAGACATATCCTTTTTCAATTTCAACATAGATTCCGCATTAGCGAAAAGTTTGGTGAATGTTTTATTTTGGGCGCGCCCTATCGGGCCGGGCTGTCCGCCACTTCGCTGTCGCTTCGGTGCTCCGCTAAAGCTCCGCACTGGCCTTGCAGGCCATGGCTACCATCCCTCGCGCAGGTTCTCTCGAATTTTTCAATTTCATAAGAAAATGTGAGTTCCTGAAGAAGTCTGGGCGCCGCCCTTTAGGGCGGCGCCCAGACCTAAATCTTTCAAGAAAAAAAACACCTCATCGTCCGTTGCCATTGAGACCCGTGCACAGCGAAGATCCGAACCTAAGCCTGAACTTTTTTTCTACCGCTGAAGCTGCCTTTAATCAGTTATTTGGAAGTAAAAATTTTTCTATTTTATACTTATTGAAAAAATTACGGTGTCATGATTTAGTAAGAGAAAGTATTGGCCAAACTATCAGAAAAGTTATGCCTCTCATTGCAGATTGTTAACATTGTTGAGTGTATAAAATGCGTCAGGATGTTTTATGAGTATATTTTTTTTCTTAACTTTCACATCCTTTGCTGTTGCGAAACAGCGCACACGTTTGCTTAAACAAAGGATTGTAATGCATTTTTGTTTCGCCGTACATTGTTAATTATGAAAGTATCCACTTCAGCACCGTTTCAAATTATATATTCATATTTGCAGCATGAATATCTTGGATACATAATTGAACCATATGCCGTTCAGTTAGACGCAAACGGGAAATTGACGTTAAAACACCAGCATATATCGGCGAAAAATGCTGCAGAGTTTGCCTCACGAATGGACGAAACCGACAAAATACTTATTCAACTATGTGATGACATATCGCAAGAATCCATAGTACGTAAGTATACTAAAGGAAGTAAAGGCACAAATAAAAAAATCAGTCATCAGGAATTTTTTTTTCGGGTGTTTAATAAAATAAAGCCCGATCCCCTGCAATCATATATTATTTCATTCGTAGAGCAAAGAGTGAACGAAATGCTGCTGCTCATGCACGATCGTATGTTTTTTGAAATGGGAAATGACGGCGAACCTACATGGAAACGTATACACGTGCTCACGCAAAAGGCTACGGTCTTGTTTCACTTCATGCGAAATGAAGAAAATACACATTACTTCCCCACGATTAAATATGAAAATGAGAAAATAGATTTTCAATACAAAAATGCCGTATTGCTATGTAATCATCCCGCCTGGCTTGTAGTAGACGACAAAGCATTTACTTTTGAAAAAGAAGTTGACGGGCACAAGTTGAGGCCTTTTCTTCGTAAAAAATTTATTGAAATTCCAAAAAAGATGGAGGAAGAGTATTATGAAAAATTCATCTCTCCACTCATTGCCTCTTTTGATGTGCACGCCAAAGGGTTTAAAATAAATACAGAACAGTATCAACCCAAACCCTTGCTGCAGTTTTCTGAATTGGCTATGGTAGGTACTCTCAACGTTTTTGCAGGCGAAACCACTGACATTGAAGAACTCGAAGAAACCGAATCAAAAATAGTTTTCGGCCTGTATTTCAAATATGGAGACTTCGTATTTCCGTCATCCAACCATTCTCCTTGTCATGTAAAAATGGAGAAAACAGAAGATTCCTACATCTTTCACAAAGTTCGGCGCTCAATTGAGTGGGAGCAATACATCATCAACGAAATAAAAAACATGGGTATAGACTTGCAGCGCGGCAAAAAAGACCTGCCCAAAGCCGCTGCCTTTGCATGGATTAAAAAACACCGGAATAGACTCATAGAACTAGGCTTTGATATAAAGCAAGACAGCAAAGATGATAAAAAGTATTTTTTCGGAGAATCCAGCATAAACATAGAAGTTAAAGAAAGCAACGACTGGTTTGACATTCATGCCGTAATCCGATTCGGTGAGTTTGAAATACCTTTCATTAAAATTCGAAAATATATCATCAAAGGCATCCGGGAGTTTGAATTGCCCAATGGTGAAATTGCCATAATTCCTGAGGAGTGGTTTCAGCAATACAATGAATTGTTCGCTTTTGTAGAAGATGAAGAAGAGGAGTCTCTACGCCTGAAAAAACATCATGTAAGTTTAGTACAGGATCTGAAAGCTGGTAATCTGGCTAAAGTGGAAATATCTTCAAAACTTGAAGCACTAAAAGATTTTGATAAAATTGAAGACTACAGCTTACCTTCCTTTTTCAACGGACAGTTGCGTCCTTATCAAAAAGCCGGATACAATTGGATGAGATTTTTAGCCAGCTACAACCTTGGAGGGTGCCTGGCAGATGACATGGGGTTGGGAAAGACCGTGCAAACTCTCGCTATAATAGCACACCAGAAAGAAGCCGGCGCCACATCGGCAAGCCTGCTCATAATGCCTACATCTCTCATTTACAACTGGCAAAAAGAAGCTTCTAAATTTACTCCCGAATTGAAACTGTTTAACTACACCGGTATAAATCGTGAAAAAAATGTAGAACAATTTTCCGGATACGACCTGGTCATCACTTCTTACGGCACTGCACGACGTGATATTGAAGAACTCAAAAATTATTACTTCAACTACATCATACTCGATGAGTCGCAGGCCATAAAAAATCCCGATTCAAATACCGCTCGCGCCATACGGCAACTCAAATCCCGCCACAAGCTCATACTTACAGGTACACCGATAGAAAACAGCACACTCGACCTATGGTCGCAAATGAATTTTATAAACCCCGGCCTTTTAGGTTCGGAGGCCTTTTTTAAAAAAGAATTTCTTACTCCTATAGAAAAAAAACATGATGAAGAAAAAACCAAAAAGCTGCACAGCCTCATAAAACCCTTCATACTCAGAAGACACAAATCGCAAGTAGCTACCGAGTTGCCGGAAAAAATTGAAAACATTCATTACTCCTCCATGACTGCAGCACAAGAACAGCTGTATGAGAAAACTAAATCGGCCTATCGTAACGAAATATTAGATTCAATAGAGCACAGAGGTGTGGGGGGCTCACAAATATTACTACTGGAAGGCCTCACCAAACTTCGCCAAATTGCCAATCATCCATCTATGGTTGATGATAACTACGAGGGCGATTCCGGCAAGCTCATAGATGTAATGCACATGATGCATACTGCCTTGGCAAAAAATCACAAAATTTTACTCTTTAGTCAGTTTGTTAAACACTTAAATATCCTCAGAAAACAGTTTGAGGACTTGAATTTACCATATGCCTATCTCGACGGCCGTACCAAAGACCGCGAAGAGCAGGTAGAAAAATTTCAAAACAATGACAACATAAGATTGTTTTTAATTTCTCTAAAAGCAGGTGGTGTGGGTCTGAACCTCACTTCTGCCGACTATGTATTCATATTAGACCCATGGTGGAATCCCGCCATAGAAGCTCAAGCCATTGATAGGGCGTATCGAATCGGTCAAAAAAATACTGTGTTTACCTATAAATTTATAACACAAAACAGCGTGGAAGAAAAAATACTCAATCTGCAGCGACATAAGCAAAAACTTGCCAGCGACCTTATCACCACAGAAGAAAGTTTTGTGAAAAATCTATCCAAAGAAGATATCGTTTCTATATTCGATTAATTTTCTCTGAAAACTAAATTCAATGCTCCAGCCGAATACCCATTTTCAATCCGGCCAAAGTACGTAGATAATACGTTTCGCCTGTGCGTAAGCCTGTTGACTTTATCTTGTACAAAATTTTTACATATCTCGCTTTTTGCATACGCTTATATTTCTCCTCGTCAAGATATAATACAGTGATACTCGTTACCTCCTCTTTCTCAGAGCTAATATGCGAGGCAACAAAAGTATTCTGTATATCAAAAAGTGAATCTGTAATAGTTTTGTTGTTGTTCAGAAAATACATTTGAATTTTTACTCTTACCGGCAAGTTGTGTTGATTTATGACTTTTAACTCTGCATATCGGATGGGAGTTTGAGAGGAAGACTCTTTTATATCCCATTCAGGCATAGTTATCAAAACCGTATCGTGCAGGTGAAGGGTATCTGAGATTTCAATTAAGTTGTTTGTGAATTGTATGTTACTGCTAAGTAAGGGCAATACAACATCCGGAGTGTATGGCAAGTATTCTGCCTTTTTAAATTCATCCAGGTCCTTTTTAAAACATGACCCAAAGAGGAGTACTACACTTAATAATGCGACTCTTTTCATAACATTTTCAATATTATTAAACGCATTTGGCCGGATATTAGTTTTACTCGCAAAACATACAGAATTACGCTATGTAAAATTCAACGTCATCACAATCGCACTTAGTGTCTTATATCCGAAGCTATCTCCATGTACTTAAGTTTTCATGACCAAGTCGTTTCAAGGCTTTGGAGCAAAATTATTACGTCAAAACGAAATCCGGTTTTTCTGATGAAAATAGGTTCGTTTAATAGAGATAATAGAGACCTTTTTTAAGAGGATGCATAGGCTGAATGCTATTCATGAATGAATTCCCACCTTTCAAACATAGCGGCTTGGCCGTGATACAGGCCATTTTCATCTGTGATATTCCAAAGTATGGTGTCGTATATTCTGAATCGCTCACCAATTGAAGTGATGCGTACTCCTGTGTAATCCGGTATGAATCCATATGTTTTGGCACGCTTCAGCAATGCGTCACGTTCGGCTTGCATCATGGGTTCAGCAGAGTATCTGGAAGGGAGTTTTACAAAATCCTGCCATGACAGTTTCCACAATGCTTGCGCAGCAAGATTGGCGTAGTTAAATACAGGATCGGCTTCCGTGCCATGAGATACCACCACAAAAGGCGCATGATACAGTATTTCGGCAAGCTCAGATGCTTTCAGGTTTTTATAATCGGGTATGAGCATGCGGCCGGTGTATGTTTGAAAACTACTGCATAAAAGCTGAACATGGCGAATAGCAAAGTCAGACAGATGAGGCTTATCGTTCATATGTTTTTTATGCAAACGATGTATACAGGTCAGGGATACTTTGATTTGAAGTTTGAGACTCCGGTTTCGAGATATTTTGTAAAGGCCTCTACATCGCGTTCATAGCCAATTATAGGTTGTACAAGAGGTTGCTCGGTATAAGGGTCAAGAAGTACATAGTAGGGTTGTGCGGAATTTCCGAATTTTTTTTCTAAATAATGGTTTACCTCACCAATAGTAGTAAGTACATCGCCGTCTTCTTTTTTTATCCACTCGCTTTCGGGCAGTTTGTAACGCACGTCTACATATAGTGCAAGCATCACATAGTCGTTGTTTAATATTTTTTTTACGGAAGGTTGTTTCCATACATAACTTTCCATGAGGCGGCAGTTTACACAGCCTTTGCCCGTAAAGTCAATAAAAATTGGTTTCTTTTGTTTTTTTGCGACCTCTACGGCCTGCTTGTAATCATAGTATCCGGAAAACCCATCAGGGAAGTGAAAATAGTCAGAGTATTTAATTTCTTCGGATTGTACTGCCGATGATTGTTCTTTTTCGTTAAAGATTTGCCTTACTATTTTAGGTAAATCGAAGTCGTGGCGGTCGTTGGGTGGAAGTAATCCGGAAAGCGCATTAAGAGGGGCACCAAACATACCCGGAAGTAAATAAATAGCAAATGAAAAAGGGACAAAGGATAATGACAACCTGGCCACACTTATCCTTTTTCCGTGGTCGCTGTCGTGTGGGAGTTGATAAAGGCCTAATAAATAAAAGCCAAGCAATATAGCCAGCATAGCCCACAAGGCTATGAATATCTCTCTGTCAAGTATACCCCATCCGTACACTAAATCGGCAGTGCTCAGAAACTTCATTGCCAGGCCAAGTTCTAAAAACCCTAATGAAACTTTCATTACGTTCATCCATCCACCCGATTTAGGCAATGATTTTAGCAAAGAAGGAAACATGGCAAATATAGTGAAAGGCAGAGCAAAAGCAGATGAATAGGCCAACATGCCTAATATGGGTTTTGCGGCAATCCCTCCCTCTGCCTCTATGAGAATAGTACCCACAAAGGGTGCTGTGCACGAAAAAGATACCAATACCAACGTGAAAGCCATAAAAAATATTCCATAATAGCCTCCACGGTCGGCTTGCCTATCTACTTTATTTATCCAACTTGAAGGCAATGTGATTTCAAACATTCCCAAAAAGGAAAGGCCAAAAATTACAAACACTACAAAGAAAATGATATTGGTAAGCCAATGTGTACTCAAGAAGTTTGCATAGTCGCTCCCCAAAAACAAAGCCGGTACAACGCCAAGCGTGGTATATATGAGAACTATACTCAATCCGTAAACAACAGCTTTAAGAACAGCTTGTTTTTTTGTTTTGCTGGATTTAGTAAACAATGATACGGTCATGGGAACCATAGGAAATACGCAAGGCGTAAGCAATGCTAAAAATCCTGCGCCAAAAGCAACAAGCATATATCCCCACAATGAATTATCGGATTGGGTTGGACTTTTGTATTGTGTGGTATTATTGCTTTCTTTCGAGGTTGTCGGGATTGGCACAGCAGATGAGTCTTTTCCTGAGGCGGACAGCTCTTTTTTAAGTTGTTCAATGATCAGATTATTTAAGCTATCTCTTTTTATGAGGTAATCTACATATCGTGCAGTTTGCTCCAATTCTTGCTTGGGTACGCTCACATTTTGCGCAGTTGCATTTACATGAAGTAGCAAAAAAACTAACCACCAGAAGTGTTTCATGGACGGCAAGATGAATATTTGTTTACAAATTTTTTTAAATGTTGAATCGCAATATCGTTGCCTTGCAGGTCTTTAGGTGAATATTTCTTTTTTTCCTGCTCTAATTCAGCTACCGTTGTGATTCGGTTTGTATAGTTTTTTTCTGTTTCATCTTTTTTTATATCATTAGGTTTATGAGCTTCTTGTGATGTAATAGGGGGAGCTTTTGCGATTACTTTTAAGTTGGTCAGTGAAAATTTTTCGTCAAAGGGTATGCATTTGCCTTCTATATCATTACACACCTGATAATAAATTTTACCGGCTATGATGGGATTAGCTCCCGTTATTTTTACTGTTTGTCTGAACTCAGCTTTGCCGGTGAAGTAGGTAATGTTGCCGCCCCATATAGAATCGTATTTTGTTTTAGCATTTACGGGTTTTATGCTGCCTATAAGTTTTACTGAAGGATGTTCGTTGAAAGAAAACTCCGTTACCATAGGCCCCAGGTCTTTGTCAAAATCTGAAGAGTAGAGATACCAATTTTGAAGTATGCGCGCGGAGAATATTACGTCAATGGTTTCGCCTTGTTTGATGGTTGTTTTTGAAAAAGTAAACGTCCATGTTACAGGCTTAAATTCCTGCGCCTGTATATATGTAGTGGCCAAAACTAAAATGTAAGTAACAACGCGCATAATGTACCTTTAAGATTGCGGCTAAAGTTAGTAATAATTGAATAATTGAACACAAATAGTGTGTAAAAGTTCAGAAATACTTCGTCCCCATATAATCATTAGCTTAAATATTCTAATGGCCGCTATTAGAAAATTCTGATTTTAAAGTGCCGTTAAAAAAATTTTTATGTGCCCTTGAACTATGCCATAAAAAATTATTTTGACACAAATTATTGATAAATCCGAGACATCTAGTAACCATCACAAGGCCTATCGTGCCGGTTTTTCTAACGGCTCTCTGAGGTTATGTGGTGTCTGCTTTAACGAATACCAATTCAGACAATTGGCCAAATACTAAGCGGCTAATCCATTGAACCCATTTTAGTATGTAATAGAAACACTGCTGTCAGAATTTCACAGAGTTCTCTCTACTGAATTGTAATAAAAAATTCAACGGCTAACCAATACATCAATAACAATTTTTATCGCTTTTGAATCCCTAATTTTTTCTACAACATAAGATAGCATAACTGTCAAACTCTGAACAATATAACATCAGGAGATGTACTTAAGGTGCACAGTGTAAGGTGATAAAGAGTGGTTTTACCTTTAGCTTTTTCGCTCAAGAAAGAATATTTTTTAGATTGAAAAAACAGAGATGATGAATTTTCTAAAACACCTTATTAGATTTAAATTAAAATTCTAAATTTAGATGTATGTTGAACCTGTTAAACAATTCAGCCTATGAAAAAAATTATCTGTATTTTTTTTGTATTCACGTTCGTAAGCATGAGTTTTGACTTTAAAACAACTCAGCAAAGTAAGCTTATGGTAGATAAAATACCTACTTCGGTAGAAGAGTTCATAACCTTGCGCGATAAAATAGCTACTACTCCTGAGGGAGGTGCTGTAGCGTTTGTTGTGGCAACCATCATGTATTCAAACAACCCTCAAATAGGCAGACAAGCGATAATTATTCAAAGCGACAGAAAGTTACTTTCCGAATGCGGCCCTGACAAAGGTTATAAAGGTTTTGACCTTGGCTCATCTTCAGATTTTTTGGTGCGCCAATTAGATCAAAAAAAATATATACCGTACTCTTATGTAATGGGAACATCGAATGCCAATGGGTACGCCTTAGGCAATCCGCCTTATAATTTCCAGGTTTCTACCAATGCGAGCAGCAAGGGCGCTGATGGCACCATGAAAGTATTTATAGCCTCCACGGGAGCTGACAGCCCAAGGCCTATCACTTTGCGCCAAAATGATAAAGGCATATGGAAAGCAGCTGAGTATTCAAGTATTTTTTCCGGAGTACGCCCACCCGTTCAAAAATCTAAAGGAGACGCTGGAGGAGATTTTTAAGGTAAGTATCCTGTTTCATTCATTACAAGAGGTAAAAAAATTATTCTTCATGAATTTTTATTAACTAAAGTCATGAAAAAATATATAATACCATACAGCAACAAAATTGAGCTGAGGAGTATGAAGGAAATGATGGGGTAGTAAAAAATTGTCATCAGCAAAGAAAGAGCGAAAAATATAACACCTGTCACAAGTATCAGAATAGCCCGCTTCATGGCCGGGTCTTGTTCGGAGAGTTGATGTATTTTTTTTATCCTTTTCGATTCAATCATCTTAGCTAAAAATTTCTTTTGGGCATCTCTGTGTTTATGGCATGTTTCATTTGACGATGGTTTCAAATCATTCATGGTAGATTCTGCCGTAGAACACACTGAATACATTCTCTCCATATTACTGTGGTCTCTTTTTAACAATTGTTTCCCTGACGAGTCATTGCTTGCCAATAATGAAGGTTGTTCAGGCTTCTGTATGTTGCTCTTTATACTCTGCTTTCGATATTCATCCGAAATGTATAAAGGTGAATGGCTACATAAGCTGCATTCTCTTTTATAGAGGGCAGCATGTGTGGTACTACAGCAGAAAAGTAGTAATATGATACCTTTAATATTTTTTTTCATTCTGCCAATATAGTATTTTCAGAAAATCTATAAAACAGAGGCAATCGCTGAAGCGCTACCGCACAAAAAACACTCGTTGGTTAGCATGGGTTTGTTATAGTAGAATCTTTCGTTTTGCATATTTAACATGACTCCGCCGGCTGCTTCCAATATGGCCTGGCCGGCAGCAGTATCCCATTCCATAGTAGGGCCATGACGGTAGTATATATCGGCTTTACCTTCAGCAATAAAGCAAAATTTAAGTGAACTCCCTATAGAGATATTTTCTATGATGTCATATTTTGAAAGCACCAACTTTTCGGCAGCATCAGCATGCGAACGGCTACCTATGCTTATAAGAGAGGTTTTACGTTCGGAAACACGTAATATCTGCTTTTCATTTTTTTTTTTGCTCATTGCTATATTATCGCTTGCATAGTAGAGTGTGTCTGTTGCCGGAGCGTATATTACTCCGGCCATAGGGTAATGATTTTTTATGAGAGCTATGTTTACCGTAAATTCCCCATTTCGTTTGATAAACTCTTTAGTTCCATCCAGCGGATCTACCAACCAATACTCGTTCCACAAGCGTCTTTGCTCATATGGAATATTTTTTCCTTCTTCTGAGAGCACCGGTATGTGAGGAAAATGTTTTTTTAACTGTGTTTCAATAAACTCATTCGCCTGTTTGTCAGCAAGAGTTACCGGCGAGCGATCAGACTTTCGTTCTATAAGTTCATAAAAATCTTTTCTATTGTATACTTCCAGTATTTTCTTGCCTGCTTCAATTGCTATGCGATTAATAATTTCAATATCCATTTCAATTGCAGAATGAAATTGCAAAATACAAAAGTATAAAAAGCTGCGGCTGATTTGTGTAGAGTATTTATGTTAAAATTTACTAATTTTGCCAGCCTATAAAAAAAAAGAATTTGGAAAACATACATCCTATATTTGACACCATTTTAAATCGTAGAGACAAAGAAAAACTTCTCAGGCAACATTCCATAGTAGTGTGGATGGTAGGCTTGTCTGGCTCGGGAAAAAGCACACTTGCACGAGCTATGGAAAACCGGTTGTATGCAGAAGGCTACATGACACAACTGCTGGATGGGGATAACCTGAGAACAGGCATAAATAACAACTTAGGATTTTCTGAAGAAGACCGTACAGAAAACATACGTCGCTCGGCAGAAACGGCCAAGCTGTTTATGAATGCCGGAATTATTACCATTTGTTCGTTTATCAGCCCCACACGTGAGGTGAGAGCGCTGGCAAAATCTATCATAGGAGAAAAAGACTATTTTGAAGTATATGTAAATGCTCCCATTGAAGTATGTGAATCGCGCGATGTGAAAGGTCTTTATAGAAAGGCGCGCAACGGTGAAATAAAAAATTTTACCGGCTTGGATGCGCCTTTTGAAGCCCCTGAACATGCAAATGTTGAAGTAAGAACAGACTTATACCCCTTGGAAGATTGCTTAGAACAAATTCTTAGACCTTTATACGAAAAAATTAAATTCTCAAACACGTAATACCAAAAGCAATGAGCTCATATCGTCTTTCTCATTTGAAGCAATTAGAATCGGAAGCCATATTTGTAATACGCGAAGTGGTGGCACAGTTTGAAAATCCTGTATTATTGTTTTCAGGAGGCAAAGACTCCATCACGCTTGTACGGTTAGCTCAAAAAGCTTTTTGGCCAAGTAAAATACCCTTCCCGCTATTGCACATAGACACCGGACATAATTTTGCAGAAACCATACAATTCAGAGATGAATTGGTAGAGCGTGTAGGCGTAAAATTAATCGTGCGCTATGTACAAGATTCTATAAACCGTGGCACTGCTGTAGAAGAGAAAGGTCCTAACCCAAGCCGTAATGCCCTGCAGACCATAACACTACTCGAAGCCATTGAAGAGTTTCGTTTTGATGCTTGCTTCGGTGGAGCACGTCGCGATGAAGAAAAAGCAAGAGCTAAAGAGCGCTTCTTTTCTCACCGCGATGAATTCGGACAGTGGGACCCTAAAAATCAAAGGCCGGAGCTGTGGAATTTATTCAATGGCAAAAAACATATAGGCGAGCATTTTCGCGTATTTCCCATCAGCAACTGGACGGAAATGGATGTATGGCAGTACATCGCCATGGAAAATATTCCTATCCCTTCCATATACTTCAGTCACAAGCGCGAAGTTGTAAACCGCAGAGGTACTCTGCTGGCAAAATCCGATTACATTACTTTACTTAACGGCGAAAAGTATGAAGAAAAACAAGTGCGCTTTCGCACCGTTGGCGATATGACCTGTACCGGTGCAGTTGAATCGGATGCGGCTACTTTGGAAGATATCATCAGAGAAGTATCTATGGCACGCAATACTGAACGTGGCACAAGAGCCGATGATAAACGCACCGAAACCGCCATGGAAGACCGAAAAAAACAAGGATATTTTTAACACGTTAAAAAAATGACCAACAACAGCACAATAGATAACTATCTGAACATGGATCTGCTCCGCTTCACCACTGCCGGTAGCGTGGATGATGGTAAAAGCACTCTTATAGGACGACTTCTTTACGATTCCAAATCCATATTCGAAGATCAACTGGAAGCCATAGAAGAAGCCAGCAACAAAAAAGGGAAAGAATATGTTGACCTCTCGTTACTAACCGATGGGCTCAAAGCCGAACGCGAGCAAGGCATAACCATTGATGTAGCTTATCGCTACTTTGCGACTCCGAAAAGAAAATTTATCATTGCCGATACCCCCGGCCATGTACAATACACACGCAACATGGTTACCGGAGCTTCTACCGCAAATTTGGCTATTATACTCATAGATGCACGCAACGGTGTCACAGAACAAACCTGCCGGCATACCATCATCGCTTCATTGCTTCAGATAAAACACATCATAGTATGCATCAACAAAATGGATCTGGTAAATTTCAGCCAGGACGTATTTGAAAAAATAAAAAACGCATACCTGCAATTTGCGGCACCTTTGAATATTAATGACATCCAATTCATTCCTATATCCGCATTGCATGGCGACAATGTAGTGGAACCCTCCACTAACATGCCTTGGTATACAGGCGGAACGTTGCTCAGCAACCTGGAAAATGTAAACATTGAAAACGATGCAGACTTCCAACATTTCCGGTTCCCTGTTCAGTATGTAATAAGGCCACACTCTGAAAAATATCATGACTTCAGAGGATATGCCGGAAGAATAGAAGGAGGTATATTGAAAAAGGGAGATGAAGTAATAGCATTACCCTCCGGCATTAAAACCAAAATTAAATCCATAGAAACTTTTGATGGACAACTGGAAACAGCTTTCACACCCATGTCGGTAACCCTCACTCTGGAAGACGATATAGACATTAGCCGCGGCGATATGATTGTGAAGCCCGATAGTATACCTCATACCGCTCAGGAAATAGAACTCATGATATGTTGGCTTAACGAAAAAAAGATGCAACCGGGAGGAAAATATATCCTCAAACATACCACCAAAGAGGCCAAGTGCATTATTAAAGAAGTCAAATACAAAATAAACATCAACACACTTGAACCTATAACAGACAACAGAGACGTAGGACTGAATGATATTGCCAGAGTTGTCATCAAATCAGCTTCACCTGTTTTCTATGATACCTACTCGCAAAACCGCTCTACAGGGAGCCTCATTCTGATAGATGAATTTACAAATGAAACTGTAGGCGCCGGCATGATTCAATAAGCTCAAATGCATTTAGGTTTTACATTCTTATAAGCTTTTTTAATGATTATTTTGAGTTTATCGCGCAACGAGGAGGAGGAATGTCGTCAGTTGGCCTTTGCTTTGTACGGAGCAGGTTTAATGTCGGAATAACAGATGGTCATCGGTGTTTGGAGAGTTGAAACACGGAGAGATTCACATGATTAGGACTGGTGGTAAGTGATGGGATATAGGGCATAGAAGAGGTGATAAGACTGCATTTTCCAACGGCATGCTTGCAATTATGTGTTATGCGCCTAAAGCAAAATAAATAGAAACAGATTCGCCCAAAGGATAGTTTTAGTTCTTCATATAGGTTCATGGTAATACAGAAATGTATGTTTTCCATTGAGGTGAACCTTTTATGCTTGCAGGGTTAGGTTTAGAATCAAATATGCCAAATATGGCCGACCCGCTGCCACTCATGGCGGCATATTCTGCGCCGTGCATGTATAACATTTGTTTTATCTCTGAAAGTAAGGGATGTTTAGCAAATACTGTTTTTTCAAAATCATTTATCAATTTGTCTTTCCAATTACGGATCGGCTGTGCCAATAATATATCTTCTATTTTGACAGTGGGTTTCGCCGGAACAGTTTGCGCATAAGCATTTCCGGTAGATACATGCACATCAGGATACACAACAATTATGTGTTTTCCCCTCAGAGAGAGGTTTATTTCTTTCATTATATTTCCACGGCCATAAGCGATACTAGGTTTATTGTGCACAAAAAAAGCGCAATCACTTCCTAAAGATGAAGCCAGTTGTGTCAAGTCATCTTTCTTCAGATTTAGTTCAAACAATTCGTTGAGTAAGCATATGGTTGCGGTAGCATCTGAAGAGCCTCCTCCAAGGCCTGCTCCCATGGGGATGTTTTTATACAATAAAATTCTTACCGGCGGCAAATCGTATTTCTCTTGCATGAGTTTGTACGCGCGTACACACAGGTTATTATCTATGCTTCCTGCTATAGGTAGGCCTCTTGACTCAAATGAAAATGTATCACTCTTCAATATTTCCAAAGCATCGCTCCATAAGATAGGGTAGAAACAGGTTTCTATGTTATGATATCCGTCTTCTCTTTTACTTACTATGTTTAGCCCAAGGTTTATTTTAGCATTAGGAAATGCAATCATTGATTCTTGTGTAAATTGCCTTAGTAAGATAACCTAATATGTTATAAGATGAATACCTTTTATAAACTTTTTTTAAAGCGGTGTCTTGATATAGTAGGGTCATTTATGTTGTTATTGATACTATCTCCTCTGTTGGTTGGTGTATCCATGATACTGCTGTTTCTTAACAGAGGTAAGGTGTTTTTTTTGCAGCCCAGGCCCGGAAAAAATGAAAAAATATTTACCATAATAAAATTCAGGACTATGACCGATGATGTAGACGAATATGGAAATTTACTACCGGATGAAAAAAGAATTACCAAATTGGGTTCCTTTTTAAGAAAAACATCTATTGATGAGCTCCCACAACTTATCAATGTATTAAAAGGCGACATGAGCCTGGTCGGCCCCAGGCCATTGCTGGTAGAATATCTTCCCCTATATAATGAAAAACAGAAAATGCGCCACTTAGTAAAACCGGGATTAACCGGATATGCTCAAATAAACGGACGAAACAACACTACCTGGCCAGAACGTTTTGAAAACGATTTATACTATGTTTATAATATATCCCTATTTCTTGACTTGAAAATAATTTTCAAAACCATGTTAATGTTATTTTTTCATAATGAGGGCTTGAATAACACTATCGAAAAATTTAAGGGAAACAATAACATAAACCAGTAATTATTGCGTTACGTATAACTATTATTTTCTGATTTTAGCTAAAAATTGCGGGTAATTAATGCGCAATTAAAAATAAACTTATCCTGCACTTTATGCGTACATTTCCCTTAAACGCATTACTTAAATTTTTAAACGTAAGTCAAACCATTAAAATAAAAAAGAAAGTATGAAAAAAATTTTAACAGTAATTACTTCGCTTACTTTCCTTAGCGGAGTTGTTTTAGCACAAAACGGAGATTATCGGGCAATCAAAAAAGCATAAGCGGAAAAGGGTTTGAGTTTATGCTAAAGGGAAATGGAGCTAAAAACTGCTTAGCTACCAATGGCAATACTAACTCTGTTTGGGGTGAGTTTTATGGTAATGTACACAACAACTATCAGAATACTTTCACTCCTAATGCTGTGTCTATCAATCCAGGTACAATGAAAATCAGTTACAATGGTTCCACCACAAACCTTGGGGCCGGAGTATCATGGCACTTTTATACGTTGAGATTCCCTTTGGATAATTGCGGCTACGGTTCAGACCCTGTTGATTTATCTGATGACGCTAAAAGAAAAATAGAGATTACAGCTATGGTAAGCAACACTACTAAAGACATAGTTGATGTAAGTTTTTTCTTGTATGGAAATACTGCATTTGCAGATGGCCACCCGGCGACCGACCCAAGACCAGTAGCAAAGTTTAGAAAAAACAGAAAAATGAAGTTTACTGCCACACTGCCTGAAAAAGATTGGCAAGGTAACGTTATTGACTTAACAGGCTCTGTAGCTTTGGTAATCGAATTTGAGGCTGTTGCATTAGACTTTACTATCTACAATATTAAAGTAGGAGATGTTGTCACTTCGGCAAACGGCATGGTAGACCTTACCACCGACATCTCTAACCCCGAAATAAACAACAATTTAGTGTCTGTATATCCTAATCCAACAAAAGATATGTTAAATGTAGACCTCTCAGCATTGGAGGGTGCTTACGCTAACCTTAAATTATTCAATTCTAACGGCTCATCCATCATGGAGGCTTACACATCTTCAGGCATTCATACCTTTAATGTGTCCGGGTTAGAAAAAGGCATTTACTTGCTTCAAGTTAACTCCGGAAATAAAATTTCAAACAAGAAAATTGTGATAGAATAATTCACAAACATTTCGGGCAGAGGCTGAACATGCCTCTGCCTATTTTTTATAAAATCCTCACTTTATTTTATTACCTTTAAAGAATAGTATAGATGGCAGTAGCAGTGAAAAAAGCACCGGAAATGATCAAAACAACCTCTCAAAAAACAAAAGTGCCCACATCAGGATATTTTGTCCCGATGATTATAATAGCATCACTTTTCTTCATATTCGGATTCGTAACATGGATAAACGGGGCTCTCATTCCATTCATGAAATTGGTATGCGAGCTTAGCGAATCGCAAGCTTATCTGGTAGCTACTGCTGTTTACATCTCATTTGTTGTGATGGCTTTGCCGGCCTCAACGCTTTTAAAAGAAATCGGTTACAAAAACGGCATGTCCATAGGATTATTGATTATGGCTGGCGGAGCATTACTTTTTATTCCTGCAGCTTCATCGAGAATATATTCCACATTTCTTTTGGGATTATTTATACAAGGTACGGGCATCACCGTATTGCAAACCGCAGCTAACCCTTACGTGACTATACTTGGCCCTATTGAGAGCGCAGCTAAGAGAATTTCTATCATGGGAATATGCAACAAAGTAGCGGGCATGTTAGGCTCCGCAATATTTGGTGTACTGTTGCTTTCTGGACTAAACGAAGAAATGGCAAAAGAAAAATTATCTTCTAATATTTCGAATGAGGAGAAAGAACAACTGCTAAATACACTGGCCGACAGTGTAGTGGTTCCATACATTGTGATGGCATCGCTACTAATAATATTTGCTTTTCTCATTCGTTTTACCCCACTACCAGAAATTGAAAATAATTCTAATTCACAGGATGAATCAAATCAAGAAACTACTAAAAAACACATATTTCAGTTTCCTCATCTTCTGTTGGGTGTATTGACTTTATTTGCCTATGTGGGTGCAGAAGTGATAGCCGGAGATACTATCATAAACTACGGCTTGGCTCTTAACATTCCAAAATCTGAAGCTAAATTTTTTACTTCTTATACATTAGGTGCCATGGTATTTACTTATGGTTTAGGTGTTTTGCTTATTCCGAAATATATTAGTCAAGGTATGGCTTTGCGCATAAGCGCCGTTTTGGGAGTGATATTTTCTATAGGTATATTGGTGACCGAAGGTTACAATTCCGTTCTCTTTGTAGCAGCACTGGGCATTGCAAATGCACTCGTTTGGCCTGCAGTGTGGCCCTTGGCAATTAATGGATTGGGTAAGTTTACTAAAACAGGTGCTGCCCTGCTTATCATGGGTGTGTCAGGAGGCGCCATCATACCTCCACTGTTTGGTGCCATAGTAGATAATAAAAAAGAATTATTGATGGCAAGCGGCATGCCGGAAGCTAAAGCATTGGCTGATGCTTACCATACTCATTACTGGATACTGATACCTTGTTATTTGATCATCCTCTACTACGCTGTTTGGGGGCACAAAGTAGGGTTGGCTAAAAAATAAGAGTTTTCTTTTTTATTCTGATGTTATCAGCAGGCTGCATGCGTACATATACAGGTACAATGCTATGCCAAGTTGATTTTCAATGGTGGCTTCTACCATGAATGATGTGATTGCTATTACGGCACTCATGATGAATAAGATTTTATTGTAATTCTCCACGAACACAAATGGCGCCAATGAAAGCCAAATCACAGCCAGCAAGCCAATAATACCAAGCCCTGCATAGAAGTATACAAATTGATTATGCGGAATCAATATTTTGTCTTCCGGGAAATCCTGCCTAATGTTTTTGTATCCCTTAGTCATTTCATCGCGTATATCGCCCATTCCTGTACCAAATAAAAAATTATCATTTCCTAACTCTAATCCTAATCGTATAGATAATAGCCGATTACCATCAGAATAGTAAGCTACATCTTTACCATCAAAATACCTTTTTACATCTTCTTGCATATAGGCAATTTTATTTTTAAGAGTTGGCAATGTAAAATACATAACTACCGGTATAGATGTGATTAACAATAAACCTATTAAAACATATTTCACATTCCTGCTTCTGATTATGTATGTAACCATCCATACAAGTACTCCACAATAAAAAGCCAGCAATCCACTGCGTACAGATAGAATATGTAAGAACGCCAAATTGAAAAGGCCTATGCATAGAATTGAGTACAAACCAAATTTGTTGAAATATTTCCCATCAATATACATATGCGCGCAGGCAAAAACAGAAAAAGTAATCATCAAACTGAAACGAATATGATTGATATCAAAAGGCAAAGGTATTACATGAGCCATCTTGTACATCTGATTGATTTGTTCATAGTTTTTTGCATAGTTGATTAATGAACACACACACACCAAACTTACACATAGAGAAAAAAACAATAGCAAGTAAGCAAACCATCTGGAACATTTAATGTCCATCAATACAACAATAGCGTAAGGAAATATCAAAAATGGTAGTTTTAAAACCAGTCTTTCAAAGAATTCTTTTTTATTCTCTGAGAAAAAAAAACTAAATGCAACTATAACAAATACAAAAGCCAACGATAACAACATTTTGCTGCGCCATATTTTTCTCAGATAATTCAGACAATCGCCCGCCAACAAAGCTCCCGCCAAAATCAACATCATGCCTATACTCATCAAGGCCCGCGACACAAACATGCCGACGGTGAGTATAAAAAATCCCCAATAGGAAATTGTAAAGGAAATTTTTCGGAGAGTGTAAATTGCTGCCAAAATAAAATATTAGTTTTATTTGTTATGCTTGCGTAGTATATTTGAAAACATACACAAGCTGAAAGCAAAAATAAGGCGAAAGGGAAAAAAGTGGAAGAGAACAAAAAAAAATCCCCCTACAAAAATAAAGCCGAGAAAGATGCTTTGTTCGAAAAAGAATTTATGCATCTCATTACTCCCCTCTACAATTTTGCTTATCGGCTCACCTTTAATGAAGACGATGCCAATGACCTGGTGCAGGAAACCTACCTTAAAGCGTATCGTTTTTTCGATTCTTATGAAAAGGGAACTAATGCCAAAGCATGGCTGTTTAGGATTTTGAAAAATAGTTTCATCAACGAATACCGGAAAAATGTGAAGCAACCCGGTAAAGTTGATTATCAGGAAGTAGAATCGTACTACAACTCCGACGACATAGACGAACCCATAACTCAGGATTTAAGGGTGGATAGCGTTAAAGACTTGATCGGAGACGAAGTTGCGAATGCTTTAAATTCTTTGGATGTAGATTTCAGAACTATAATCATTTTGTGCGACCTCGAAGAATTTACATATGAAGAAATTGCCAAGATTCTCGACATACCCATCGGCACGGTGCGTTCACGACTTCACAGAGCGCGTAACATCCTCAAAGAAAAGCTCAGAGAATATGCCCGGAACATGGGTTATAACGGATAGAAAATTCCACCTCTTCCAATAAATAAAACCTCGCCTATGATTAAAACCATTACTCACCTCATTCACCGATTGATTGGAAAGAAAGAACATTCTTATTGTTGTAAAAATTGCATCAACGACTTATACCTGGTGCTTGACGGAGAAGCCGAACAAAAGCAAGAAGAAGAATTACTGAAACACATTGAAAAATGCGAGCCCTGCTTCACAAGATATCAAATAGAGAAATCCGTGAAAGAAGTTATTAAATACAAGATACAACACAAACAAGTTCCTCCCCAACTCATACATTCTATTAAAGAAAAAATAAACGGCATTATTTGAGCTTCTTCAACTGTAATGCCTGCATAAGAAGCTTCGCACAAGTTTTGTGTTGCACAATCCTTTGTCATGGCTATCAATCCATTTTACAAAAAAACGTATTTTTATTCCCTAAAAGTATTTTATGAGTCACTGGCTTTGTTTTTTACTCTACGCTCTCCTACCAATGATTTCGCTCGCACAACATGATGAGGGACTCAAAGGAACTTTCGGCATTAAAAACCCGCAAAAAGAATACGTAAAGTATTGTCAAGAATGCAAAAACACGTTGCAAAAAATGCCTCCCGAAATAAAATACGGCGTGCAAGGTTTTGACGGATACATCTATTTCATCATAAATGACAGAGAATGGTATCACCGACTATTCAAAAAAAAATTTGATGGCATCGCCATTGACATAATACGCAAACAGCAATACCCATGCGGAAAGAAAAACCTACTGGCTGATTCCTGGGCATACAAAGGCGAACTCCTGAAACCTATGTATCTCTCTGACATGAATAAAAACATGTATCAATACAGCGATGGATCCATTGCTATACGATACGCCAAAATACCGGAAAACGTGGATACCTCTGCCACCGAATACAACCTGCTCATCATAAAAAATAAATACCTGTGCCATTACTCTACCTTTTATGATGTACGCGGGCAAAAATGGCAACTCCTCGATATGGATATGATACCCGACTCTGTTGACCAATCAGTATCCATGCAATCCACAATACTCCTCAATAAAGAATGGATATTTGATGTACCTTTCGAAAAAAATAAATATGAATACAACCCTCAGGATGTAAAACCCATACACGACTCCCTACGGCTCAATGATTTTTATATTAAAAAAATAACCATAAAAGCTTTTTCGTCCATAGAAGGACCTACCGAAAAAAACATAATGCTACAGCAGAAAAGAGCCGAGAGTATTGTAAAGGCCCTTCAGATGTCGCAGGTAGAAACCATAAATGCACACATATATGCTTCCGAAAATTGGGTCGAATTTCTTTCCGACATTGAAGGCTCCAAATATGCTTACTTGAAAAATCTTACTAAAGATGCCATAAAGGAAAAATTAGAAAACAAAGAAATATCTGCCGAACTGGAACCTATCCTCAAAAAACATCGGAAAGCCATATTGCATATTCAGCTTGAAAAAAAAGTTTCACATCTGCACTCCGACTCTGCAGTTCTACGCATGCAACTGGAAAACGCCATCGCCGAAAAAAATATATTAAAAGCTCACGAACTGCAACAAATAATTTTTTCCAAAATACGAACCGCTAAATGGCCTTGTCAAACACTTTCCGGCATTGAAATACCCAAAAAAGCCGAGTACAAATCCTTACTTCATAGCAAAGCGCTATTTTTATATACACAAGCCGATACATCACTCGTCTCTTTGCTAAAAGAATTTTCAGAACTCTTAAAACTCTCTCCCAAAGATCCCCGCATTCGCTACAATTTCTGTATACTACGATTGAAACATTGGGCCATAAATGAATCCGCTGAAGACCCCAAGCAATTACTGAACGACATTTTGGAGCTAAACAAATCTTCTATCAATAAAAATCTCATCAACAGATTACTCATAAACTATTACATCATTTACGGCGAACGCATGTATCAGCAAAAAAAATATGAGGAAAAGGACAAGGCCGTTAAATTTATCTATTCCAATTATGCTTCCCTCCAACTCACTTATGCCGATGTATTACATATAGCCGAATATTTTGTGGCGTATGCAAAATATTCCTGGGCAGAAAATCTTTTGGCCATGTATGCTAATAAAATTGACGTGACCGAAGATTTACTTTTTTATTATCTCAATTTAACTATCATAAAGCCCAAACTCACGTCTACAGCGGCATACAGAAGTATTATGCTCAATGCCATAAACATAAATCAAGTCCGCTTTTGCAATTTATTTAAACCCTTCGCTAAGGGAGGTATTAGCTTTCAACTGTTAGAAAACGATTATTTGAAAAACACCTACTGCGAAAATTGTCTTGAATAAAAAAATCGCCGTAAGCTTAATATACGCTTCACTCTCTACTCATCTCCTTTTCGGTTTGCTTGCCATATTTAACCACAAAGTAACTTTAGCTTTAAAAAAATTTATATACACCTCCACAAAAGAAATACCTTAAAAGACAGCATCATTGCTTGGCACGAGCAAATAGATGATAAGGTGGGTTTAAAATTATTACTTCCTTTACCGAATTTTTGCAGTATACACTTGGCAAAATAAAATTTATCATCATCAATGAATACAAGTCTTTCAACTATCACAATCGCAAGATATGAAAAAGAACTCATCTCCCCTGGTGTTCCCTATTCTGTTATGTATCTGGACTTCGCCGTATTTCGGGCCTTCGAGTTTGTAGTACGTTGCGAACTAATATTCGGCCAGGAACTCTACTTCTTTAAAACCAAAGTATGATACTCCGCTTTCCGTTGTAAGCTCTAATCTCCCAAACCTGTCTATTCCGGTTATCATTGCCTGAAAAACTTGCCCATACGCGCGATACATCCTTTTATCATGCAACCCATACAACTTTTTTATGTATTCTTCTTTCAATTCACTTTTTTGAGGAGATTTCAGTTTTTCGTATTGATTTTCTATCTCATATAATAAGCTATCCAGCAGCGAGTTTAAAGGAGTGTGTGCGCCTATCAGGTTGGCAAATGAAGTTGCTTTTGGAACAGTAAACTCTACCTGATTTACATTAAGCCCTATACCTAAAATAGAAGATGTAATACATTTATCACGAATGGTATTTTGGATAAGTATGCCGGAAATTTTATGGTTGTTAGCATAAACATCGTTTGGCCATTTTAACATTACTTCGTACGCATGACACGTATATTCGTCCACAACTGCGGCAATTGCAAGGCTTGCCATCATGTTCAGATAAAATTGGTCATTAACTGATAGAAAGGTTGGTTTCAAAACGATGCTTAAGAGGAGGTTTGCCCCAGGCTCTGACTCCCATCTGTTGCCTCTTTGTCCTTTGCCATGCGTTTGAAAGTCTGTTATCACAATTGTGCCCTCCTCACAGCCTTCAGTCAACAATGATGCAGCAACATCATTTGTAGAATGACAGCTTGGCAGATAAATTAGTTTGTTTGGCGCAAACAATTCTGTTTCTATAATATTGTACATTTTTTGTTAATTTTGTTTACGTGAAGTTAAATTAATTTTATACGTCAAAACGTGCCTAAGATAAAGAAATTAAATTCCGAATATCCATTGCTGATATGTGTGTTATTCGGAATGCAAGAGAAAAAAGCTTTTGATATAGCTGTTATAAATTTTAAAAAAATATCCGGTGCTGTTGCCGATTTCTTTGTACTTTGTTCTGCAAACACAGATACACAGGTAGACGCCATAGCAACTGAGGTAGAAAAACAAGTAGCAAAACAATTGAAACAAAATCCCTGGCAAAGGGAAGGGTTTCAAAATAAAGAATGGGTATTGATTGATTATTGTGATGTTGTAGTGCACATTTTCAGAAAAGAAAAAAGAGCTTTTTATGATTTGGAAAATTTATGGGGCGATGCCGATATAACATACATTGGAGAAAATGATATCATAGACCCTAATATTATTCATGAATCACAAAAGACAAATGTGCGCAAAGATACCCAAGAAGTAAAAAAGAAAACACTGAAAAAAACTAACAAAGAATCAAAACAAAAAAACATAAATGGAAGAGAACAAAGAAAAAACCGAAAATAAAAAGAAGAAAAACCCGTTGGGAGATAATAATCCCTTTAACTCTAACAAACCGGGCAACCCAAAGAACAACTATCAAATGTGGGTTATCATATCTCTATTGACGGTAATATTTGGTATATTATGGTTTGGAAAGCAAAACTCCGCAACAGAAATTTCATGGAAAAAATTTGAAGATATATACTTACGAAAAGATATAGAAAAAATTGTGGTTGTGAACGACCGCATTGTGGAGATAACCCTAAAACGTGAAGCCTTAACAAACTCATATTACAAAAATCTGCTGCGTGAACGCAACGTGTTTGGTGGCGACAGCGGTCCGCATTTGTATTACAAAACGAGTTCGGCAGAAAAATTTGAGGAAAAGCTGCGGGAGTTTTACACCAGAGCAAAAATCAAGGAGAGTGACCAGATTGATTTTAAAACAGAAGAACGCAGCGATTTTTCAGGGCAACTCATGACTTGGGGTATGCTACTGCTCATGCTCTTTACATTTTGGTACCTCATGCGCAGAGTCACTAATGTTGGGCCGGGAGGACAAATATTCAACATTGGTAAATCCAGGGCAGCTCTGTTTGATGCTGAAAATAAAGTTAAAGTAACCTTTGCTGATGTAGCAGGCCTGGAAGAAGGCAAGGAAGAAGTTAAGGAAATAGTAGAGTTTTTGAAAAACCCCACCAAGTTTACGAAACTTGGTGGTAAAATTCCCAAAGGTGCATTGCTGGTAGGCCCTCCCGGAACAGGGAAAACTCTCTTGGCCAAGGCTGTGGCGGGCGAAGCCGGTGTGCCCTTCTTTTCTCTTTCCGGTTCTGATTTCGTAGAAATGTTTGTAGGTGTAGGCGCTGCCCGCGTACGCGATTTATTTAAGCAAGCCAAAGAGAAAGCCCCCTGCATAATTTTTATAGATGAAATAGATGCCATAGGCCGCTCTCGCGGAAGAGGTTCGCTTCCCGGCGCTAACGATGAGCGCGAAAACACTCTCAATTCTTTGCTGGTTGAAATGGACGGTTTCTCTACCGACTCAGGGGTTATCATTTTAGCAGCTACCAATAGGCCTGACGTGCTCGACAGCGCCCTGCTAAGGCCAGGAAGATTCGACCGACAAATCACCGTAGATAAGCCTGACATCATCGGAAGAGAAGCTATTTTCAAAGTTCACTTGAAACCTCTAAAACTCGCTCCCGAAGTAGACCCTAAAAAACTAGCCGCTCAAACACCCGGATTTGCAGGCGCCGAAATTGCCAACGTATGCAACGAAGCAGCCCTGATTGCGGCAAGAAAAAATAAAGAAATGGTGGACATGAGCGACTTTCAGGATGCTATAGACAGGGTGATCGGAGGCCTTGAAAAGAAAAATAAAATCATATCTCCTGAAGAAAAACGAATAGTAGCCTACCACGAAGCAGGACATGCTGTAGCCGGTTGGTTCCTGGAGCATGCCGACCCTTTGGTTAAAGTAAGCATCGTACCAAGAGGTGTTGCTGCTCTGGGATATGCTCAATATCTACCGAAAGAACAATTCCTCTATACTACTGAGCAATTGCTTGACGAAATGTGTATGACACTCGGCGGAAGAGCTGCTGAAGAAATCGTATTCGGAAAAATATCTACCGGCGCTCTCAGCGACCTGGAGCGCATCACTAAGATGGCTTATAGTATGGTTACTGTCTATGGAATGAATGAAAAAATCGGAAACATATCTTTCTACGACTCCAAACAAAGTGAATATACGTTTAGCAAGCCCTACTCGGAAGCCACCGCTGAAACCATTGATGATGAGGTAAGAAAGTTGGTGGGCAAAGTTTACGAACGGAGCAAACAACTTCTCATGGACAAAAGAAAAGAGCTTGAAATCGTTGCGCAAGAACTTCTTAAAAAAGAAATTATATTCCAGTCCGACTTAGAAACACTCATCGGTAAAAGGCCTTTTGAAAAGCAAACAACGTATCAACAGTTTACAAATGGCACATTAAATGCAAAAACACCTACTTCTGAAATCAACTCTACTCAAGCCGAATCAAAATCTTCAGAAGAACAAAAAAACAATAGTGCTGACAACACAACAGGCACTTTGTAAACATTGGATTTCAATAGTCATAGATTGAAGCGACTGTTTCATGACACGCAAAACCGAATACATTCCCTCCGGCAAAAAAATTTACTTTGCCTCTGATTTTCATTTAGGCATACCTGATCACGAAACCAGCAAGGCAAGAGAAAAAAAAATAATACGTTGGTTAGATTTCATAAAAGCAGATGCTCATGCCATTTACCTGTTAGGCGATGTATTTGACTTTTGGTATGAATACAAATATCTGGTTCCAAAAGGTTTTGTACGTTTTCAGGCAAAACTCGCAGAGCTTACAGACAGCGGTATCCGCGTACATTGGCTTATCGGAAATCACGACATGTGGATTTTTTCCTACTTTCAGAAAGAATTAGGTGTGGAGGTACTCAAATCAAACCTACAGATAAACATCAACGGACAAAGCTTCTACATAGGCCATGGCGATGGACTTGGCCCGGGAGATTATTTTTACAAATTCCTAAAACTTATTTTCCGAAATCCTTTTTTTCAGTGGGTATTCAGAATGGTTCCTCCTTCAGTGGGAATGAACATAGCCAGATATTGGTCATCCAAAAGCAGATTAGCTAACATGAAAGAAGAGAAATTTGATTTGCAAAAGGAATACTTATATCAGTTTTGCAAAAAAATGCAAAGCAAACAGCCACATGATTTTTATATATTCGGACATCGCCATCTGGTGCTCGACATTGAGGTGACCGGCAGCCGCTACATAAACCTTGGCGAGTGGGTGTCGAACAATCTATGTTGCTATGCTTCTTTCGATGGCAATCATTTATTGCTTCATACTTTTGATGATAGCCATGACACATCATCACTATGATGTTAGCTTAGCTGACAACAAACCATCATAAACCCATTCTATCAGGGATAAAAAAATTTTGATTCACTATACTTTAAGATGACTTAACTTTCTACATAGCTGATGCCAGATTTGGAGAGCAACTCGTTGATAAAATTACTGAAATTGCTTTCATGAATAAAAAAGGTGATAAAGATAGGATCATTTAAAACCCGTAATAGCCAGAGTAAGCGATTTATCAAAAGGGTATGAGTTATTATCGTCGGGGTGCTGTATGTTTACGAAGTATGTTTTACCATCCGGAGTGAAGTAACCTCCGGTAGTTTCTGCACCTGCAGGCGCAATGAGAAAACGCTGCAAATCATCTATGGTAGGGTTTTGTACAGATAGGTCTAACCACCATATTTCATTTGTATAAATATTTTTTTGTTCTCCTTCCTTGTTCACTCTTCCTTTTGTTACTCCCACTAAGTCTTCATTTATCACCAAATATTTTTTTCCTTTCCATTGTGTATGGCATATTCCATCCGGATTGGAGAAATGCTTGTTTCTTTTTCCGGCACCGCCGGCAAGATAAACTTTCATTTCGTCGGTAGCCGGATCAAAAACAAGTACACTTCCGTAAGGGTAATCGTATTCATAATCGCTATTTTTCTTATACGCAGACAAATGATTAGCAGGTATGCCTCCTTTCTCTATTTCTTTTTTCAAAGAAAAGTCATCTGCTCCTGTTTCGGTGATGTAAATTTTCCCATCCACGCCTGTCATCCATTCCATGCGCACAAAAATACTAGCGCCCATGCGTAGGGCTACATCTCTGATGATAACTAAAGAATCCATTTCCATGGGAAGTTTTATCCATACACCTTTGTGACTATCCGGAAGCTGTTTGTAAGCGTATAGTTGTCCTTTGTCAAATTGATTTTCCTTTTCACATACAAATTTAAAAAACACGCTAGGTAAAAAATCATCGGTAAGATAGACGGTTTTATTGTCGGGCATAACATATGCGGCTTCATGAGAGTAGCGCCCCATGGCATACAGTTTTGAAGTGGCTTTATACTCTTTGGGATTTATCTCTACCATCCATCCGAAATTATGATAGCGTGGCCTGCCATTATAGTCAGATGTGTCGCGAAATCCTTTTTTAAACATTTCAGCGTTGCTTGCCGGTGGAAATTCTTCTGCCGATAATATAGTGCCTTTTGAGGAGGCATAATAGCCACTGCAATTATTGTAAGTACCACCAATAGCAGAAAAGTCAATAGCTATTTTTGACCCATAGGTTCTCCACCCGTTTTTATTTTTTACAATACTCATTATAGTGCCTCCTCCTCCATCGCCTAGAATATCGCTTGAAGTTACCGACTCATGACCTACAAACAATTGTCCATACTTACTTGAAGCTTTGAAAGGCATGTAAACATTGTAGTCGTGCATACCTTTAGCTGGAGCAGGTTTGCCTTGTATACTAAATACGGTATCTTCTTCGCGGAATAACACATCATACTTCAAACCTTCCGGTATAATTACTCTGCTTACATTAAACTCTTCATCAAGTGGCTTAAAAGGCAATTGTGCGTACAATCTATTCGACCCATATAAGCATAAAGCTATTAAAAATACTTCTTTCATGAATCAACAAAGCTGTTTCACATATATATTAATGATTGGAGAGAAGCAAAAAAAACCTCAGTTAAATCTTTATTAAACTCTTGTTATATAAGACTTGTAAACTTAATGCCACCATACGTATCATAGCTTTTGCTTTCAATATTTTAAATAGTCTCTTGTGCATACCATTTGAACATATGGCAACTATGAATCCATTGCTATTCTGTAAAAAAGCAAGCTATGCTCCCTGTAGAAGTGACGGACTACAAAATTGCTAAGAGTTACCTTTTCTATTGCTTTGATGATACTTACGATAGTAATCCGCAAATGGTGATGCAATGTGTGTACTAATTACTTGTAAGGTTTTCTGACGTATACTAAAATCTTACTTCAAAAAAAAGTATTTATTGTCAACATTTTGAAATCCGAATGTTCTGATATCCGCCATTAGAATAATTTGAACTTATGACAATTTTGTTTGTGTGGAAATTGAACATGCAAAATGCGGGCTGTACAATCTGCGCTAACCATCGCGGAAAATGTTTCTTTTTAACCTTCTGAACGAGTCTTATCAGAACTCATTATTTTGTATGTTAAAGTGTAAGTATTAGTTTTATGCCGGATAATGTTTTTACTTATGACGTATTGCCTTGGCATAAAACTTCGTAGTGGACTTGTAGCTATTGCCGACACCCGCATAACTTCGGGTAATGAGACTACAACGGCAAAAAAAATATATGTATACCGTCATGAGAGACAAAGCTTATTTATAATGACCAGCGGCCTGCGATCCGTCAGGGACAAAGCGGTAACATATTTTCAAGAAGCCTTAGAGGAGCATGGGCCTGAATTTAATAAAGTATACAAAGCTGTTAATGCGTTTGGTACTCAGTTGAGAAGAGTAGCCGGAGAAGATAAAGCAGCTTTGGAAAGTGCCGGATTTCACTTTAACCTGAACGCAATAGTAGGCGGACAACTGAATGATGATGATGAGCATAAACTGTATTTGATATATCCGGAAGGTAATTGGGTAGAAATTGGTGAGCATTCGCCATTTGTAATCATTGGTAACTCCGGATATGGGAAGCCTATTCTAAACCGCACTCTCACTTACGACTCCGCCATATCAGTGGCTTTGAAAGCCGGGTTTCTGTCTTTTGACTCAACACGTGTAAGTGCCAATGATGTAGAGTTTCCGATAGATGTGGTGCTCTACAAGCGTGGTTCATATCACATCGCAGAGCATCGCTTTGAAAAGGAAGACCTGGCCAAAGTTTCTGAGTTTTGGGATCAGCAGCTTCAGGTAGCTCTGAAAAATATACCTGAAGAGTGGATGGATGTGGCGATAAAAAAAATGAACAAATAACATGCTGGAAGCAATAGACCTATACAAGGCATATCCGAATGTTCAGGTATTGAAAGGTGTGAGCCTCCGTATAGCGAAAGGAGAAGTTGTGTCCATAGTGGGTGCATCGGGAGCGGGGAAGAGCACTCTCTTACACATATTGGGCACGTTAGACCGGCCAGATAGGGGCAAGTTGCTATTTGACGGAGAAGAAATAACGGGATACTCTGAGCAAAAACTTTCGGCATTCAGAAACAAAAATATGGGCTTCGTGTTTCAGTTTCATAACTTACTTCCGGAGTTTACGGCTCTGGAGAACGTATGCATACCCGGATTGTTGGGCAGGCGAAATAAGAAGGAAGTATCCGCTAAGGCGAAACACCTTTTGCATAGCCTGGGATTGGAGCATCGCATGCACCACCGCCCCGGAGAGCTTTCCGGTGGAGAACAACAGCGTGTATCCGTAGCCAGAGCGTTGATTAACGATCCCATGATAATCTTTGCCGATGAGCCCACAGGAAATCTGGATTCTCACAATGCTGAGGAGATAAATAGATTATTTTTTAGCCTTCGCGATCAGTTGCATATTTCTTTTGTGATAGTGACACACAACGAGCGCCTGGCTGCTCAAGCTGACCGCATGCTCGCCATGCAAGATGGCCGGTTGCAATAACAGAAGAAACCATTTCAGGATTTCAGCATTCCAAGCAACACCGAGAGTTTAGATTTCATTTCGCGACGATCTACGATGAAATCCAGGAACCCATGCTCTAGTAAAAATTCAGCACTTTGAAATCCTTCGGGGAGGTCTTTTCCTATGGTTTCGCGTATCACACGGGGACCTGCAAACCCGATGAGAGCACCCGGCTCGGCCACATTGAAATCGCCGAGCATAGCATACGATGCCGTCACACCTCCCGTTGTAGGGTCAGTGAGCACGGATATGTAAGGTATACCGTCTTTGTCCAGTAAGGCTAGTCGCGCGGCCGTTTTGGCCATTTGCATCAGCGAAAATCCGGCTTCCATCATTCGGGCTCCTCCCGATTTGGAAATCATGATAAAGGGATATTTTTTCTTTCGTGCTACATCTATTGCTCTTGCTATTTTTTCTCCAACCACAGATCCCATGGAGCCTCCAATGAACTTGAAATCCATACAGGCAATGACTACAGATATTTCATTCATTTTTCCATAGGCTGCCCGCACGGCATCATTGAGTCCTGTTTTTTTCATGGATGAATTTATGCGTGCGGGATAAGGTTGTGTGTCAATAAATTTAAGGGGATCTGCAGAGCGTATGTTGGGATATATTTCCGTAAAGTTGTTGCCATCAAATAATATTTCAAAATATTCTTTTGAGCCTATTCTGTCGTGGAAACCACATTCCGGACATACATAGTTGGAATGGGCGTGCTCTTCGGCTTGCATTATTTTTTTACAGTGGCTGCATTGATGCCACAACCCATCAGGCACCTCCAATTTTTGTTCGGTAGGTGTTACAATTCCTTTTTCGGTTCGTTTATACCAAGACATGTGCTAAGAAGATTAGTATTTCAAGTAATATGATTGTACACTAAAACACGTACTACTGTGAGGGGCTTGGAGAGTGGATACAGCTGCCTCAATTGACAGTATGCACGAGGCTTCAGTAGTCATATTATTCATGTGCAAAACTCAACGGGTGAATTTTTAATGTGCAAATATACGAAATATTCTGATGATTTTACAAACCAACAGCTAAGACGGAAAATGTAAGGATGTATTTGTTAACATGATTTTTACTTTTGTCTCTGCCTGCTTATTTAGTGAATTCTACGATTTGTGAATAGTGTACACGCCCATCGGGTTCCACAAACTTCAGTCGGTATTTGTTAGGTCCCGGACGTACACCATCAGTGTTGTAGTTGTTAAGAAACATAGAGCCGTTTCCCGGTATCTCTTTCATCAAAATCCACCTGTCATTATTATAATACTCGAGTAAATATTTTCCACGTGCCCGTTCGCCTTTGGTTGACCATATGATGGCATCTTTGTCAACCTGAAAAGAATTGAAGTGAAAACTACTGGAAGGTTTTATTACTTGTGGGTTTAACAAACGCGGTTTGCAATTGTCTTTATGGGTTATTTTTACGGTGATCTGGTCATTTATTTTGTACATAGACAAGTCAATTTCATACGCGCCTGTAGTAATGTTTTCCATTACCTTTACATCATTCACATATACCGCATTGGTGCAGTAAGTTGTTCCATCTCCTATTGAAGGATTTTGTATAAATATGTTCTTGCCCTGATAAATACCGGAAATTACGAATATTCCTGCCCAGCAGGTATATGAATAGAAAGCAATTATTGTTGTTATAAAGGGTTTCAATAATAAAGGTTTATTCATGTTCTGAATGTAATTGTAGGGTGAAAGGTTTCGTAAAAACGCATAAGATTTGACCTTTAAAAATAAAACTTTACTACCAAAAATAAAAAGGCAAATGATATCAAATTTATTTTAAACTAATCTCAAATTGTACGAGTTCGATAAAATCTTGTATTCTGTTTTTTAGTTCAGATTGATCAAGATTTATCAATCGTTCTGTACCAAACTTTTCTACACAAAAGGAAGCCATAGCTGAACCGTAAATGATGGCTCTTTTCATGTTATCAAAAGAAGTGTTTCCGGTATGGGCAAGGTATCCTATGAAGCCTCCGGCAAATGTGTCGCCGGCACCGGTAGGGTCAAATACTTCTTCCAGTGGCAGGGCCGGAGCGAAAAATACCTTGTTATTATGAAAAAGTAGTGCACCGTGTTCTCCTTTTTTTATGATGAGATATTTTGGCCCCATTGACATGATTTTTTTTGCGGCCTTAGCTAATGAGTATTCGTTGGATAGCTGCCTTGCTTCTTCATCGTTTATGGATAATACATCTACCATACTCAAGGTTTTTTCAAGTTCTTTTCTCGCTGTGTCCATCCAAAAGTTCATGGTGTCCATCACAATGAGTTTTGGCCTTTTGCGAAGCCGCTCTATGACCGTGCTTTGCACGGATGGTGTCAGGTTGCCCAACATTAAAAATTCACAATCCTGATACGATTCAGGGAGCACCGGATCAAAGTTGGCCAGCACATTCAATTCTGTGACCAAGGTGTCGCGCGTGTTCATGTCGTTGCGATATCGGCCAGACCAGAAAAAAGTTTTTTCATTTTTTTTTACCTGTAGTCCTTCTGTGTTAATGCCGTGTCTTTGCAACATTTCGATTTGTTCTTTCGGAAAATCATCTCCAACCACAGCAACCAGGTTTACTTTGTCTGTAAAATAAGAAGCTGAAAGTGATATGTAAGTAGCTGCTCCTCCTATTATTTTATCGGTTTTACCAAAAGGGGTTTCTATAGCATCAAATGCAACTGATCCTACTACTAATATACTCATACGGTGCTAATTTGTTTATCATGATTTGCCGGTAAATATGCAGGTTTTTATTTGTTTTACAATTATTTTTATTGTTCAGATTGGTTTTATGAAAACAGTAATTGATTTATCATGAAAATAGAAAATTTACTGAAAAGCCTCAAAATAAATTCAATCAACGGATCTTACAGTACGGGGAAAGAATGGGGAACGTGTTCCGGTACGGATAAAGTGATACACACCCCTATAGATGGTTCAAAAATTGCGACAGTTCGTTATGCCGATAAGCAGGCATATGAACATGTGGTCATTACGGCTTGTTCAGCGTTTGAGTATTGGAAAACTGTGCCGGCCCCTCGCAGAGGAGAGGTAATAAGGCAGATAGGCAACACACTACGCACATACAAGCGTGAACTTGGCATGTTGATTACCTATGAGTCGGGGAAAATATTAGAAGAGGCTTTAGGCGAAGTACAAGAAATGATAGATATATGCGATTTCGCTGTTGGCCTTTCACGGCAGTTACATGGCTTTACGATGCATTCTGAGAGGCCGTTGCATCGCATGTATGAACAGTATCACCCGTTGGGTATAGTAGGTATAATTACAGCTTTTAACTTCCCGGCAGCTGTATGGTCATGGAATGCGATGATTGCAGCCGTGTGCGGAGATGTATGCCTGTGGAAACCTTCCGAAAAAACTCCTCTCACAGCTATAGCATGCCAGAATATAATAGCTGAAGTGCTTGAGAAAAATCAACTTCCGGAAGGCATTTTTAACCTGATAATAGGGGATAGTAGTGCAGGCCATTGGATAGCATGCGATAAACGCATACCATTAGTCTCTGCCACAGGTTCTACTGCCATGGGCAGAAATGTGGCTCAGACTGTCGGAGCCAGATTGGGAAAAACTATTCTTGAATTGGGAGGAAATAACGCCATCATACTTACAGAAAATGCAGACATAGAATTAGCGTTACCGGCAATCACTTTTGGAGCTGTTGGCACATGTGGGCAGAGATGCACATCTACCCGAAGGCTCATTGTTCATGATTCCATATACGACAAAGTTTTGGAGAGGTTAAAAATCATCTACGAAAGCCTGCCGGTGGGCAATCCCTTAGACCCTTCCACGTTGGTAGGCCCTCTGATAGATGAAAATGCCGTAAAAAATTTTTTGTCGGCCATTGAAACAGCCAAAAGACAGGGAGCCTCATTAGTAACAGGAGGAAAGCAACTTTCAGGAGATCAATACCCAGGTGATCTGTATGTGCAACCTAGCATCCTGGAAGCTACGCCAGACATGCCAATAGTTAAAGAAGAAACATTTGCACCCATATTGTATGTAATAAAATACCACGGAAACGTGCATAATGCCATACAGATACAAAATGATGTTCCTCAGGGGCTATCTTCTGCAATTTTCTCTGACAATCTGCAGGAAACTGAAATTTTTCTTTCTTCGCAGGGTTCTGATTGTGGAATCGCAAACGTAAACATAGGCACTTCCGGCGCAGAAATTGGTGGTGCTTTTGGTGGTGAAAAGGACACAGGAGGGGGAAGAGAATCGGGTTCTGATGCATGGAAAGCTTATATGAGAAGGCAAACCAATACCATTAACTTTGGTAAAGAACTTACTTTAGCTCAAGGAATCAAATTCACTGTATCTTAATTTTAAAAAATCATGTAATATATTTAGAAAATATTAACATATTTGCATAACTTTATTTATGGCAATTATTAAAACGAACATGAATATAGTGGATGTGAAAAAGTATCATTCAGTGATGTTGATTGATGATAATGAGATAGACAATCTCATTAACCAAAAAATGATTGAAGCCGCTGATATTAGTGAAAACATTTTTATCCATTCCGGAGCTAAGAGTGCCATTGAGTTTCTGCAAAACATTGAAAAATTAGCTAAAGGACCACTTGAGCTTTACCTGCCGGAAATCATCTTTCTCGACATAGATATGCCCATAATGGATGGATTTCAATTTTTGGATGAATTTGAAAAGCTCTCAGACATAATTAAGCAGAATTGTAAAATAGTAATGCTAACATCCTCACTTAATCCACAAGATATGAACAAAGCCAAAAAAAATAAATATGTTATAAAATATTTAAACAAGCCTCTTACTCAGGAAAGTTTGAAGAAAATACTATTCTCGTAAAGGCCATCGCGAAAATTACTTCTTGCCAGTAACTTTTTCTAGTTCTGCCACTGACGTCAGTGGCATGGGAAGAAAATTTATTTATCTGCTGAAAGTCCGGTTAACTGAATTTGCTAACGATTTTATCTATTCAAAGCATAGGCTCGTTTTGTTCCATTTTCATACATTAGCCCGGATACTATCCCAAAAAGTGTGGTGAATTGTTTTTTTATGTAGGGCGTGCCCCTGGGGGGCCGGGCTGTCCGTCACTCCGCTATCGCTCCGGTGCTCCGCTGAAGCTTCGCACTGGCCTTGCAGGCCATGGCTCCCATCCTATGTACAACATTGGATTTCTCGGTGATTATGAAGAGAAGTAGTGGGGGGATTTTATCCGTGGATGTGGGGTAAAGTCTAGTGTTGTACCTTCTAAACTTCCCGATTGGAAATCGGCCGGCATTCCCTCGCGCAGGTTCTCCCGAACTTTTTCTTTTTCGTAAGAAAATGTGAGTTCTTGAAGAGGTCCGGGTGCCGCTCGGACCAAAATCTACATCAAAACAAACGCAGCTATGCGCTTCCAAAAGCACATTGCAAGGTGAAGCCCAAACGTTGCGGTACTTCATAAGCACTCTCCTTCGGTGGCCAGCGCCTCAGCTTAACATAATAATTTGCTAATGTGGATAAGCATAACAAGTATTTTAGCCTCGCAAAACAAAACTACACCGCATCAAATATAACACATCAAGATACATTAGTTAAAGAGCTCTCTCTTTTCGTACGGGTAATAGTTATTGTCCTTATTCTAACTGTTTTTCTTTTTTCTTCACAGAGAGCTTCAGTACATCACTACCTTCCTCATGATCGGCAAGTATGATATCACCTTCGGTAAGTTCACCTTTAAGAATTTCTTCGGCTACCGAATCTTCAAGATATTTTTGTATAGCTCTGTTTAGAGGCCTAGCCCCATATTGTGGGTCATATCCTTTGTCGGCCAGGAAGTCTTTTGCTCTTTCAGTAAGCTCAACACTGTAACCGAGTTGCTCTATGCGTTTAAATACATTCTTCAATGTGATGTCAATGATACGATGTATGTCTTCTCGTTGAAGGTTGTTAAATATGATCACATCATCGAGTCGGTTCAGGAACTCAGGAGAGAAGGCCTTGCGAAGGGCATTTTGGATGGTGCCTTTCATTATTTCATCCATGTTGTCTTTTTTGGCTTTAGTAGCAAAGCCGATACCTGAACCAAAATCTTTCAAATCGCGTACACCGATGTTAGAGGTCATGATGATGATGGTATTTCGGAAATCCACACGACGTCCCAAGCCATCGGTGAGTATGCCATCATCAAGCACTTGTAGCAAAATGTTGAACACATCGGGATGTGCTTTTTCTATCTCATCGAGGAGCACTACGCTATAAGGCTTTCTTCTTATTTTTTCGGTGAGTTGTCCGCCCTCTTCATAGCCTACATATCCTGGAGGTGCTCCTACAAGCCTTGACACAGAAAATTTTTCCATATACTCGCTCATATCAATGCGCACGAGCGCATCTTCCTTGTCAAACAAGTATTCGGCAAGGGCTTTGGCGAGTTCGGTTTTACCTACTCCTGTAGGGCCTAAGAAAATGAATGACCCAATGGGCTTGCGAGGATCTTTGAGGCCTACGCGTGTACGTTGTATGGCTTTTACCAGTTTTGCTATGGCCTGGTCCTGGCCTATTACGCGGCGCTGCAACTCGCTTCCCATAGTGAGCAGCTTAGAACTTTCGCTTTGAGCTACACGACTTACGGGTATACCGGTCATCATCGCAATAACTTCAGCCACATTCTCTTCAGTGACGTCGTAGCGTTTCTTTTTGGTTTCTTCCTCCCAACGGAGTTTAGCATTCTCAAGCTGCTCGTTCAGTTTTTTCTCCTTGTCGCGCAGAGCAGCCGCTTCTTCATATTTTTGACTTTTCACTACGCGATTTTTCTCTTTTTTAATTGCCTCTATTTGTTCTTCCAGTTTCACGATATCTGCCGGTACGTGTATGTTGTTGAGGTGTACGCGTGCACCGGCTTCGTCAAGCACATCTATGGCTTTGTCGGGCAGGAAGCGGTCTGATATGTAGCGGTCTGATAGTTTTACACAACTTTGTATGGCCTGGTCAGTGTAGTTTACGTGGTGATGGTCTTCGTATTTTTCTTTTATGTTGTTGAGTATTTCTATAGTTTCTTCCGGAGTAGTAGCGTCTACCATCACAATCTGAAAACGTCTTGCTAGGGCGCCGTCTTTTTCAATATATTGGCGATATTCGTCTAATGTAGTTGCGCCGATGCATTGTATATCTCCCCGAGCCAGAGCGGGCTTAAACATGTTGGAAGCATCTAATGAGCCGGATGCACCTCCCGCACCCACTATGGTGTGTATTTCGTCTATAAATAGAATAACTTCAGGAGATTTTTCCAATTCGTTCATCACAGCTTTCATGCGTTCTTCAAACTGGCCTCTATATTTGGTACCGGCCACTAGTGAAGCCAGGTCAAGCGTCACTACACGCTTACCGAAAAGTACGCGCGAAACTTTTTTCTGTACGATGCGTAGAGCCAAACCTTCAGCAATAGCGGTTTTGCCTACACCAGGCTCCCCAATCAGAATGGGGTTGTTTTTCTTTCTGCGGCTTAGTATTTGGGCTACGCGTTCGATTTCTTTTTCCCGGCCCACAATTGGATCGAGCTTACCTTCCTCTGCCAATTTGGTGAGGTCGCGTCCGAAATTGTCAAGCACAGGTGTACGCGATTTTTCAGAACTTCCTTTAGGAGAAGATTCCCGCCCCGACGGGTTTGAACTTGAACCGAATATTTTGGAGTTGTCATCATCATCCCCCTCATCCGTTTGCGACAGAGGCATGTTGATTTGTAACTCTAACAATTCGCGTACTACTTCATAGTTTACGTTATACTTATCTAGTATTTGTGTCGCCAGATTATCTTCATCACGCAAAATGGATAGAAGCAGATGTTCAGAGTCTACTATATCGCTTTTGAATATCTTGGCTTCAAGGTATGTGATTTTTAAAATTTTTTCAGACTGCCTTGTCAGAGGTATGTTGGATAGATTTCGCACAGTTGACGATGCAGTACCCTTGATAGTCTGCTCAATAGTTCTGCGCAACTCGTCGAGCGACACTCCCATTTTTTTCAAGAGACTCACGGCTAACCCTTCACCTTCACGGATTATGCCCAACAAGAGGTGCTCGGAGCCTATATAGTCATGCCCCAACCGCAGGGCTTCTTCTTTGCTGAGGGATATTATTTCTTTTACTCTGTCAGAAAATTTGGCTTCCATTTCTTAAGTGTTATCAAAACTTTTTGTAAATGTAACGTATTTATTAAACTTTACCGTATTGTTTTAATCATTTTCTTACATTCTTAAACCAAATACGATAGGCTATTGTTCCCCTCACAAAAGAGCAAATCTATTATGGAAAGATTAGGCTCAAAATCTCTGCCAAAAACTTGTTTGTACTCTACTCCCTTAAACTGACTTGCTTTTTTTGCATTGATACTCATTCTGTAATCTTTAATATCTTTTGCTATGGCTGTGGTAACCTCCGTGTATCCTTTGTGTATAACTATTTTATTAACATCATTCATCACAAAGTTGAGACATACGTTCAATAATTCAAAATTTAAGTCATATAGATAATCATGTCTTTTGGAAATTATGTTTTGAATACTTTCAAAGTAAAACTCAAAAAACGGAGCTTTACCATATGCAGATTGTATGCTGCGGATATGTATCTTTTGCCATGGCAAACTGTAATCTATTTTAATATCTTTGAACGGCTTGTTTAAAGGATGCTTTACCGGCACTATTAATGCTAATTTTTGGGTAGAAGTAAGTATATACGTTCGATTTAAATAACTTTGTTTTTGAAACCGTAAAGCACCGTCTAAATACACATCAGAGTAGTTGAGCAACAAGTGAAAATACTCCAGACATGGCAAATATTGTGGTTCTATCAATAACTTCATGTAGCAAGTTAAATTTATATCGCTTGGTAAATACTCAGTCAAACACAACTCTTTTTTATCATAAAATCTTCGATTGTATTATGAAAAATTAATAAAAATGTACATGTAAAATAAATAAGATACTTTCCCTGCAGTTTGTATTTACTTGCCCTATCTACACCCCCATGTCTTTTAAATGAAGTATCCTTTCTTGCGGGCATACGTATGCATGACGCCCACCAAGAGCGGCAAAGCGATAACCGGCTACCGCACCCGCACGGAAAGTTATGCGCATTACTACATCTTCGGCATGCCCATGCCGGGAAAGAGCTACCCCTAAAAGTAATCTGAGCGGAAGCAGACTGGGCATAAAGAGGTTCTCTAAGCATAATCTCCACTCTACAAGTAGAGAGGCATAAGGATTGAAAATTTTCAAGCCTTTTCGTTTTTTTATAATCACATACATCTTTGAGTATTTTGTATTAGCTTTGGCGATGAAATATATCACTTAATGCATGTACATAGAGATATTAAAATCAAAAATACACAACGTACGCATCACTCAGGCGGAACTGCATTATGTAGGCAGTATAACGATTGATGAAGATTTGTTGGATGCTGCGCAAATGCAGGAGTTTGAGAAAGTGCTGGTAGTGAATCAAAACAATGGAGAGCGTCTGGAAACATATATAATAAAAGGTGAACGCGGCAGCGGAATCATATGTATGAACGGCCCGGCAGCACGTAAAGTGCAGTTGGGCGATATTGTAATTGTAATGTCTTTTGCCTCCGTACACATAGACGAAGCTAAAAACTGGAAACCCATATTAGTATTTCCAAATGAACAAAATCGCCTCATATAGACAAGATATTGAAAGAATATTGTTGAGATACGTATTGCCTCTGTTTATAGCAGGTTCACTTATGGGATGGGTGTTGAAGGATATGAGTCTTGAAGAAATGTGGCAGAGGGTGACGGCTGCAAATCCTTACTGGGTAGGTGTTACGGTTGTGATCGCTTTGCTATCTCATGTGAGCCGGGCGTACAGGTGGAATCTGCTCTTAGAACCCTTGGGCTACAAACCTGGAATAAAAAATACAACAATAGCCGTGCTGTCCGGTTACTTCGGAAATATATTTGTTCCAAGAGGAGGAGAGGTTGTTCGTTGTATGGTGCTCAACCGAACCAATAAAATACCCGTGACTACCGGTTTTGCTACAGTGATAGCTGAGCGCGCATTTGATTTACTATGTTTGTTTATACTCATCTTCTTTTCCTTTGTAGTGGAATACAAAAGATTTTGGGCATTAATTGATAAGATGAAAGAAGTAAAAAAAACATCTGCAAAAAGCCTTGGAAATTCATTTGAATTTTACGCCTTCATAGGTATGGGTATGATAACCTTGCTTCTCTTCATATATATCTTGAGAAGAAGCATGTTTATGAGAAAAGTAAAAGAGTTTCTCATGAAACTAATCTCAGAAGCCATACTCAGTTTTAAAAGTCTAAAGCGCAGGAATGAATTTTTGTTGCATACTGCCATAATATGGATAGGATATTTTCTGATGACTTATTTGATTTTTTTCTCACTTCCTTCTACTTCACATTTGGGACCATTGGCAGGATTAGTGATACTCATAATAGGCGGACTGGGCATGTCTGCACCGGCATCAGGGGGTATTGGAGCTTTTCACATAATGGTGGCCAATGGGCTTACGCTGTTTTATGGCCTTTCAAGCAAAGATGGTATCACCTATGCGTTTGTGTTGCACACTTCGCAATTGTTTACCATTTTTTTCTTTGGAGGGCTAAGCTTGATTGTTAGTTTTTTCATAAATCCAGATTCCGAAAAAAACAATTCAGTTTAACCTTAATAAACCATTGGCAGCATATATTTCTAATGCCATACTTTGGGCAACAACCCTATAGACTGTTGATTCGCATTTCTATTGGAAAATGGTTTTAAAACAAAACACAACTCTATTTTGGTGATGGTATCTACAGGGGAATTTGAGTTCCCACCATCAAACTCTGTTAAGTTTTTTGGTTTTAATAATTTGTATTCATTACCTTTGCATGGTGTCGAGATGATTTCACCTCTACATGCTAAGCGTATGGCTTAAGCTACCAAATGCCCGTGTAGTAATAATCTTATTGCCTGCTTCCACATAAAAAGAATAAACACACGGGATGTGGCGCAGCCTGGTAGCGTGCTTGCATGGGGTGCAAGAGGTCGTGGGTTCAAATCCCGCCATCCCGACTTATAAAAGCCAGGTTTTGCCCTGGCTTTTTTTCTATCCTCACTATACTTTAATACCTTTTTGACATTTGGTCATAAAGAATCAATGCACAACAAAATCAGGTTTTTTATTACTTGTGTTTTACGCAGCAGAAAAATTTTATTCCGAACAACTTAATGCTTGTGAAATCATTAACAGTTATACTCTCCAACTTTCTTGGTTTGAACTCGATTCCGCATTAGCATATATGTGTGGAGAATTTTTTTGTTTTGGACGTGCCCCTTTGGGGTCGGGCTGGTGCGCCACTCCGCTGTCGCTTCGGTGCTCCGCTGAAGCTCCGCACTGGCCTTGCAGGCCATGGCTCCCATCCCTCGCATAGGTTCACTCGAACTTCTTCAGGTTCATGAGAAAATGTAAACCTCCGAAATA